>JBAZBG010000308.1:0-3848 GCA_041671585.1 Arenimonas sp.
CCGGTGCCGGTCAGGCCGGCGAACAAGCCGAGCACGCCGCCGGCGCCGATCGCGGCCGGCTTCGAAGGTTCGCGACGCACGCTGTCGTTGTGCGGCTGCCAGAAGAAATACACTGCCGACAACAGCAACACCGCGCCGACCAGGATCTTGAACAGATGCGTCGGCAGATCGGCATAACCGCCGACGAACGCGAACGGAATCGACAGTAAGGCGAACGGCCAGAACAGGCGCCAGGAAAAATAGCCGGCGCGGTAGAACTGCCAGCTGCCGATGCTTGCCACCAGGATATTCAGCACGAGGGCGCTTGGCTTGATCACTGCTGGCGACAGTGCGGCCAGAGACATCACCGCGATGTAGCCGGAGGCGCCGGCATGGCCGACGGACGCGTACAAGAACGCAACCAGCGCGATCGCAACAACCAGGAGTAGCAAGTGCTCGATCGGCATGCCTGCGCCAGGAAATGACCCGGCGCAGTCTAGCCGAAGCGCCGCGCCAAGGCTCATCTGTCGATCAGAATTGCAGCCGACCCTGCCCGGCGCCTTCGTGTTCGAGCAGGAACTGCTTCACGGACAGTCCGCCGCCAAAGCCGGTCAGGCTGCCATCGCTGCCGATCACGCGGTGGCAGGGCAGGACGATCGGCAAGGGATTGCGGCCGTTGGCCGCACCGACCGCGCGCACCGCGTTCGGCTCGCCGATCTGCCGGGCGATGTCGCCGTAGCTGCGGGTCTGGGCAAACGGAATCCCCGCCAGCGCGTTCCACACTTTCAGCTGGAACGCGGTGCCAACCGGGGCCAACGGCAAATCGAATACAGTCCGCGTGCCGGCGAAATAGCCAAGCAGTTGATCGCGGACTTCCCGCACGACGCCCTGATCGCGCCGCCAGCTGTCGCGACCCCGAGTCTCATGACGATTGCATTCGAACAGGATGTGGCGAATACCGGTGCTGTCGGCAGCCACGACCAATTCTCCGACCGGCGAATCGAATTCATCGAACCACATCGCTCACTCCTTGCTGTCGCCGGACAAGTGCCACAGATGCAACACGGCATAGGCGCGCCACGGGCGCCAGGCTTGCGAACGCGCGTCGGTCTCGCGTTCGCTCAGGCGGCGGTCGCCGCCCAGCACTTGTTGCAGCACCAGGTCGCCGGCGGGAAACGCATCTGGCTGACCCAGACCGCGCATGGCCAGGTAGTGCGCCGTCCACGGTCCGATGCCGGGCAACGCGACGAAGGCGGCGACGAACTCGGCCAGACTCTGGCCGGCGCTGAAACTGACGCGCCCGTCGATGACTGCCGTCGCGAGCGAACGAATCGTCGCTGCCCGCGATTTCGGCACGCCGATGTTTTCCACCGGCGCAGAACACAACTGTTCCGGCGTGGGAAAGATGCGATCGAGTCCCGGCCGGCCATCTGCGCGGCGCCCGCCGAACGCATCGACCAGGCGGCCTGCCAGGGTGGTCGCGCCAGCGACGCTCACCTGCTGGCCGAGCACCGCGCGCACGCCCACTTCGAAACCGTCCCAGCCGCCTGGTACGCGCAGACCCGGACGCTTGCGCAGCGCCTCGTACAACAGCGGCTCGGCGGCCAGCGCATCCGCCACCGCGGCCAGATCCGCGTCAAGGTCGAACACGCGGCGGACGCGACGCACGATGTCCGGAATCGCGCGCGGATCGGCGCCGGCGATTTCCAGCCGCAATTCCGGGCGCGCCGGATCCGCGGTGACGCGGATGAATGTTGAATTCGCGCCCGCGCCGAGTACGCGTTCATAGCTGTCGGCACCGATGCGTTCGATACCCGGGATGGCACGCTTGCCAAGGAACGCCAGCATGGCGGCGAAATCCAGCGGCGGCCGGTACGCCAGTCTTAGCGTCAACGTCGCGCCGGGAATTTCGCTGCGTTGCCGCCGGATCGCCGACGGCGGCATGCCGCAGCCTTCGGCAAACGCGGCGTTGAAGCGGCGCAGGCTGTTGAAGCCAGCCGCGAGAGCCACCTGCGTTACCGGCAACGACGTTTCGGTCAGCAGTTGTTTCGCCAGCAACAATCGCCGCGTGCTGTGCACGGCCATCGGCGTTGCGCCGGTGTGCGCCAGGAACACCCGGCGCAGTTGCCGCGCGCCGATACCGACACGCGCGGCCAGCGACTCCATCGACGCGTCCTGCAGCCAGCCCTCGGCAATCAGCGCCAGCGCACGTTCAATCACCGCCTCGCCACCGCGCAACCTGGCTTCGGGCGACAGTTCCGGGCGGCAGCGCAGGCAGGGCCGGTAACCTGCCGCTGTCGCCGCCGCCGCAGTCGGGTAATAAGAAATGTTCTTCGGCCTCGGCGTCGGCGCCGGGCACACGGGTCGGCAGTAGATGCCGGTGCTGCGCACCGCGGTGAAGAACAGGCCGTCGAAACGCGCGTCACGGGCCAATCGCGCGCGATCGCAGATGGCGGGGGAGGGCAGGGTGGCAAGGCTCATGGCAGGCATTCTAGGCCCCGACCACGGGACAAACTCGCCGTTTTCGGACATCAATGCCGTGCCCGCTTTTCAGCCGCCCTATAATTGCCACTTGTATCCGGAGCCCGCCATGTCTGCTGCCAGCCGTAAAGACCCGACCCGTCACATTCGCGCGCCCCGCGGCAATACGCTCAGTTGCAAGAGCTGGTTGACGGAAGCGGCGTATCGCATGATCCAGAACAACCTGGACGCCGAAGTTGCCGAGAATCCACAGGAACTCGTCGTCTACGGCGGCATCGGCCGCGCCGCGCGCGACTGGGCCAGCTACGACCAGATCCTGGCGACCTTGCGCACGCTGGAAGACGACCAGACGTTGTTGATCCAATCCGGCAAACCGGTCGGCGTATTCCCATCGCACCCGGATGCGCCGCGCGTGCTGCTCGCCAACTCCAACCTGGTGCCGCATTGGGCAGACTGGGAGCACTTCCACGCGCTCGATCGCAAGGGCCTGATGATGTACGGCCAGATGACTGCCGGCAGCTGGATCTACATCGGCTCGCAAGGCATCGTCCAGGGCACGTACGAGACCTTTGTCGAAATGGGACGGCAGCACTATCACGGCGACCTGACCGGGAAGTGGATCCTTACGGCCGGCCTCGGCGGCATGGGCGGCGCGCAGCCGCTGGCCGCGTCGCTTGCCGGCGCCTGTTCGCTGAACATCGAGTGCCAGCAAAGCCGCATCGACATGCGCCTGAAAACGCGTTACGTCGACGAGCAGGCGCAGGACCTGGACGACGCGCTGGCGCGCATCGAAAAATATTGCGCGCAAGGCAAGGCCATTTCCATCGCGCTGCTTGGCAATGCGGCGGAAATTCTTCCCGAGTTGGTGCGCCGCGGCGTGCGTCCCGACGCGGTGACCGACCAGACGTCCGCGCACGATCCGCTGAACGGCTATCTGCCGGCCGGCTGGACGTTGGAACAGTGGTGGGACCGGCAGAAGACCGATCCGCAATCGGTCATCGACGCCGCCAAACATTCCATGCGCGTGCACGTCGAGGCGATGCTGCACTTTGAGGACCTCGGCATCCCCACCTTCGACTACGGCAACAACATCCGGCAGATGGCCAAGGATGCCGGTTGCAAGGACGCATTCGATTTCCCGGGCTTCGTGCCCGCTTACGTGCGGCCCCTGTTCTGCCGCGGCATCGGGCCGTTCCGTTGGGTCGCCTTGAGCGGCGATCCCGAGGACATCTACAAGACCGATGCCAAGGTCAAGGAACTGCTGCCGGATAACCCGCACCTGCATCGCTGGCTGGACATGGCGCGCGAGCGCATCAGCTTCCAGGGCCTGCCGGCGCGCATCTGCTGGGTCGGCCTGGGCGATCGCCACCGGCTCGCGCTCGCGTTCA
>JBAZBG010000309.1:0-3841 GCA_041671585.1 Arenimonas sp.
CGAAAGGCCTGTTCTTTCGAGGTCCCGAGGGTTGGGTGCACTTTCGGGAAGCTCCCGCGCTGACCGAAGCGGCGATCGATCTGCTGCAGGCCGACCGCGACGGCAATTTGTGGGCGGGCGGCGATATCGGCCTGGCCCGGATCCGTGACGGCAAGCTGGCTGAGTACGTCGACGCCACCGGCCCCGGAGCCATAGGCGGGCTACGCGCCGCATTCGAGGATCGTGAGGGCAACTTATGGATCGGCAGCCAGTGGGAAGGCCTGACTCGCCTGCTGGACAGCTGGACTCGCCGCTACAGCGTGCCCGAAGGACTGCATGATCCGATCGTCTGGTCGCTGTCCCCGGATCCGGACGGCAAGCGCATCTGGGTGGGTAGCAACAATGGCATCAGCCTGCTGGAAAACGGCCGATTCAGCCTGGTCGCGCCCGGCAGCGCGCTGCCCGGTCCGCACGGGTACAACCTGCTGGCCGAACGCGACCGTCTGTGGGTCGGCACGCGGCACGGACTGGCGGTGATCGAGCATGGCGGCCCGCGCGCAGGCAAGGTGCAGCAGCCAGCGCTGCTCGCACCGCTGGCGGCCCTGCAAATCAACGGCATCGTGCGCACCCCGGATCGGGACCTGTGGATCCCCAGCAGCGACGGCCTGTTCCGACTGCGTGGCGACCGGCTCCGCCGATACGCCCAGGAGGACGGACTGGCCGATCCGCGCACCCGTTTCTTCTACCGCGGCGGCGGCGGTCGAGTGCTGGTGGGCACCCAGACCGGCGTGTTCGAAATGCACGGCGAGCGCTTCGTCCAGCTGGGACTGGACAGTGGGCTACCCCCGGGTATCGACGTACTCACGATCGTCCAGCTCGAGGACGGGCGCGTGGTGATCGGCACCGTGTCCGAGCGCCTGTATTTCTCCAATGGCGCGCGCTGGCACGAGTTGGGCAAGGCGCAGGGCTTTCCGCCCAACGCGCCGGTTTACCTCGCCGAGCATGGCGGGTATTTGTGGATCGGCGGCACGCGTGGAATCAGTCGGGTTCCGATCAAGAATCTGGCTGCCCTGGCCGACGGTCGCGTCAAGCGCGCCGGGGTGGAGATGCTGATCAGCGATCGCGGCGATCCCATGAGCGGCCAGCAGGGCTTCTGCTGCAATGGCGCCGGCAACTCCAAGGGTTTCCGCCAAGGCCAGACCTTGTGGCTGCCATCGCGCGATGGCGTGGTCGCACTCGACATCGACTCCATCGTCAAGAATACCTTGCCGCCGCACGTAGTCATCGAACGCGTGCAAGTCAACGACGCCTGGGGCCCGGCCGGCTCGATGGTCAACAGGAAATTCCCGGCGAACGTTCGCGACCTGTCGTTCGAGTTCACGGTACTCAGCTTCCAGGACCCGAAAAGCAATGTGGTGCAGTATCGCCTCCGCGGTTACGACCGCGACTGGCGTGAAAGCGACAATTTGCGGCGCGATACCCGCTATACGAGCCTGCCGCCTGGCGACTACGTGTTCGAAGTCCGCGGCTACAACAATGCCGGCCTGCGCAGCGTGAGAATCGCGCAATTGCCAATTTCGCTGCAGCCGCACTTCCATGAGACCAGGTTGTTCCTGGTGCTTGCCTTTCTGCTGCTGGGCCTGGCGGCATTCGGAGGCTATCGCTACCTGTTGCATCGCCATCGGCAGCAACGCAAGAGCCTGGAGGCACTGGTCCAGCAACGCACCCGGGCACTTGAAGTCGCCAACCGCCAGCTTGAAGAAGCCAGTCATACCGATCTGCTCACCGGGCTGCGCAATCGGCGCTACATGGCCAGCCAGATGCCTGCCGACATGGCTTATTTCGACCGCCAGATTCAGCAGGGCGTGCACCTGGGCGAGGAAATGGTTTTCGCCCTGGTCGATATCGACCACTTCAAGTCGGTCAACGACACCCATGGCCACAAGGCCGGCGACCTGATCCTGCAGCAATTCGCCCAGGTACTCGGCGGGCTGGTGCGGACCGGCGACTACGTGGTGCGCTGGGGCGGCGAGGAGTTCCTGTTGGTGTTCCGGCCCATGCCGACGCGCGACCTGAATGCGATCGGGGAACGCTTGCGCACCTTGTTGTGCTCCAACGCGTTCGATACCGGCACTGGCGCACGCGTGCGCCTGACTGCTTCATCGGGCATGTCCGAGTATCCGTTTTTCCCCGGCCAGCCGATCCAGCCCAGTTGGGAAACCATGATCGAACTCGCGGACCAGGCCCTGTATTACGTCAAGAGCCATGGCCGCAATGGCTGGGCGGCGTTCCGTCCGACCGAGACCAGCGACGTGGCGACGCTGGCGCAGGAACTGGCGCAGGATCCCGACACCATGTTGGCCACGGGCCGCGTGCAGTTGGTCAGCAGCCTGTAGGAGCGGCTTTAGCCGCGATAGACCTGGCGAGCAAGGGAATTCGCGGCTAAAGCCGCTCCCACGTTATTGATCGGCGGTGGTGAAGCTTTCGCCGCAGCCGCATTCGGCGGCCATGCGCGGATTGCGGAACACGAATTGCTGGTTCAGGCCGGTCTTCACGAAGTCGATCTGCGTGCCGTCGACCTGGAGCAGGCTTTCGCCATCGACCAGTACCGCGATCCCGTCCTGCTCGAAGACGGTTTCGTCATTCCGGGCTTCAGACGCGATATCCACGACATAAGCCCAACCCGAGCAGCCGCTCTTCCTGACCCCGAAACGCAGGCCCATGGCGCCCGGCGTTTCCGCCATGAACTGACGAACACGTTCCGCAGCAGCAGCAGTAAGAGTCACAGCCATCAGAATTCCATAGCCTTTTGTAGGAGCGGCTTAAGCCGCGAAAGCCGTTTACAGGCCTCGCCAAGTATACCCCCCGCTGTGTGAACCCCCCCGCCTGCGGTTATCCTTGTCGTTTCGTATTTGGGCCGTCAGGGCCGGAGATTCAAGGCATGGCAGTGGTCAGCGTTAAGCAGGCGCTCGAGGGCAAGGTTGCCGCGGGCAGCGAAGTCACGGTCCGCGGCTGGGTGCGCACCCGGCGCGATTCCAAGGCCGGGCTGAGCTTCGTCAATATCAGCGACGGTTCGTGCTTCGCGCCGATCCAGGTCGTGGCGCCGGCGACGCTGGGCAATTACGAGACCGAGGTCAAGCATCTGACCGCAGGTTGCGCGGTGACCGCCACCGGCACGCTGGTCGCCTCGCAGGGCCAGGGCCAGAGTTTTGAACTCCAGGCCTCGGCCGTCGAAGTGCTCGGCTGGGTGGACGATCCGGAAACCTACCCGATCCAGCCCAAGGCGCACTCGCTCGAATTCCTGCGCGAAGTGGCGCACCTGCGTCCGCGCACCAACCTGTTCGGCGCCGTCACCCGCATCCGCCACACCATGGCGATGGCCATCCACCGCTTCTTCCACGAGGAAGGCTTCTACTGGGTGAACACGCCGATCATCTCCACCTCCGACGCCGAAGGCGCCGGGCAGATGTTCCGCATCTCGACGCTGGACATGATGAACCTGCCGCGCGACGACAAGGGCGCGGTGGATTTTTCCAAGGACTTTTTCGGCAAGGAAGCCTTCCTGACCGTGTCGGGCCAGCTCAACGTCGAGGGTTACTGCCTGGCGCTGTCCAAGGTGTATACCTTCGGCCCCACATTTCGCGCCGAGAATTCCAACACCACCAGGCACCTGGCCGAGTTCTGGATGATCGAGCCGGAGATTGCCTTCGCCGATCTCAACGACAACGCCAACCTGGCCGAAGCGTTCCTGAAATACATCTTCAAGGCGGTGCTGAACGAGCGCCACGATGACCTGAGCTTCCTGGCCGAACGCGTCGAGAAAACCGCGATCAGCAAGCTGGAGACGTTCATCGCCGCCCCA
>JBAZBG010000310.1:0-331 GCA_041671585.1 Arenimonas sp.
CTGGCCGAATCCAACGCGATCCTCGCCTATCTCGCCGACGGCACCCGGTACCTGCCGAGCGAGCCGTTCGCGCGTGCAAAAGTGCATCAGTGGCTGTCCTTCGAACAGGAACAGGTCGAGATGACGATCGGCTCGCTGCGCTACTGGACGCTGACCGGCAAGCTCGCCCAGCGCTCCGGGGAGGCGGTTGCAGGCAAGCGCAGCGCCGCGTTGCGCACGCTCGGTATTCTGGAGGCGGAATTGACGACGCGTCCGTTCATTGCCGGTGACGCCTACACGATTGCCGACATGGACATCTTCGCCTACGCCAGCCGCGCCGAGGAGGCCGGCT
>JBAZBG010000310.1:341-3841 GCA_041671585.1 Arenimonas sp.
GATCGCCCGCGTGCAGGCGCAGCCCGGATTCCTGGCGACCATGCATCCCTATTCGATCGACCCGCATTCAATCAAGGAATTGGCGTGAGGCAAACCCGGCCAGGCATTGCACCGCCGGCAGCGAAGGCAAGACGTAGACATCCTCGCCGCGCAACGGTGCGTCTTTTAAAGTTGCGGCGGAGCGCGCTTGGGCGAGTGACTCTTGACGTCGCCGCGCCGGATTCGGACGAAGTCTTCCAGTTGCCGACGCAGCGCGTCGAAGGCGTCGCGCACGGCGACGTAGGGATCCTCGTGGCTGCGGTCCGGCTCGGCCGTGCTTCCGGCCTCGAACTCGCCGCCGGGCAGTGTGGCGCGCACGTGGACGAGATAGCGATTGCCCTGGCGGTGCCGACTTTCGCTGTTCCGCACCGTCACGTGGCAGGCAAGCAGGCGCGGCGCAAAATGTTCCAGGCGCTTGGCATGCTGCTCAATGTCGGATTGCAGTGCCTGTGACGACGGCAGTCCCTCAAAGGTGACGGAGACTTGCATGGCCATGATCCTCGGCTGTAGAGGTTCCAAGCTTAGGCGGCCGATCTACGCGGGATATGACCCAGATCAATTTGCGGCATCCGCAATTGCACGGGGTCTCTGAGGAGCTTGAGATTTTGCTCCGCCAGCGAGCCACTTCGGATGCCCATGCCTCGCGTTGATCTTCAGCGTCAGCAACGACGCCGGCGCTTCAACCCTTCGCGTCAATCCAGCGTATCTCCGGTTCCTTGCGCGGAACCGGCGGTACTGCGTGCTTCGGGTGGCCGACGATGATTGGTGCAACGGGCACCCACGACTCGGGCAGGCCGAGCAAGTGCTTGCCTGCCGGCGTCTTGAGGAAGTCCTGGGCAAAGCCGATCCAGCAGCTGCCCAACCCCGACGCGCACGCGGCGAGCATCAGGTTCTCCGCAGCCAATGCGCAGTCCTCGACGATCCACGGGCCGGCCACGGCCGCTGAAATCAGGATCAGCACCGGCGCGTGGTAGAAGATATGGAAATCGGGGTCGCCGAGCATGGAATGAAAGCGGTCTGGGTACGAACCAGCCGGCGTCGACGCGAGCATGTGCCGCTTTGAATCGTTCGACAACTGGTCCAGCAGCTGCTGATCGCGCACGACCGTGAACGTCCACGGCTGCTGATTAACCGCGCTTGGCGCCTGGATGGCAGCCGCGATCAATTGACGAATTCTTTGCTCGTCGACCGCGTCCGCCGTGTACTCGCGCACCGCGCGACGGCGGGCAATTGCTTCATTCAGTTCCATGGCGAAGCTCCCTCGGCAGGTATCCGTTACTGATTAGCGCCCGCGCAGCGGAGCAGGTGTTGATCTTGATCAAATCATTGGCCCGGAAACGATTACCGACCTGAGTTTCGGGGGTCCGGCTCGAGTGTAAATTTGCCGACGCCGATCGTGCCGCCGTTAGCCGCCGATGTCGTGATGCGTCGCCAACAATTCATCGAGCGCGGCGCGGCGCAGCAAGCGGCCGTCGATCATCACCGCATCTATTCGCTGCGTGTTGCCGATGTCCTTGGTCGGGTCGGCGTCCAGCAAGACCAGGTCTGCGCGTTTGCCAATCGCGACCGAACCGCTCTCGCTGGCGCTACCGAGAAACTCCGCCGGCGTCAGAGTGGCAGCGCGCAGCGCTTCCAGCGGCGACAGTCCGGACGCAACCAGCAATCGCAACTCGTCGTGCAGCGAGTAGCCCGGATATACGTTGGGCATCGGCGAGTCGGTACCAGCCATCATCGGCACGCCGGCCCGGTGCATGGCCGAGACAATTCGCAGGGCGACGTCCAGGCGTCGCTTTTCCAAGGCCTGGTTTTGCGCTGCGGGACTCGCGAAGAATCTCTCCCAGCGCGCACGTTCGTCCGCGCGCAGCAGCGCCCAGCGCGGATCATCGCTGGGACGGCCATCGAATTTCAGTCTTTGAATGACCAAGGTTGGTTCATGCATCAGGCCGCTGCGCGCAAGTGCCTTACTGACCCGCCGGCAGGCGCGCGGATCGAATGCGGCCAGCACGCGCGGCTCCTGAGCTTCGAGGAGTGCGCCTGAGTCACCCTGCACGTCCCGACGTTCCCTGAGGATCTTCGCCTCGATGGAACTGCAGACCTCGAAGGCCTGCATCAGGTGCGCGCTGCTGCGCTGGCCCGCCAACGCGGCGTCCAGCAGTGGTACTGCCGCTGGCACGTGACCATCCACCGGCAGCGAACGCGCGCGTGCTGAAGCCTGAATCGCCTGCCAATGCGACGCCGGGACACCCGAATACACCTTGATGAAATCGGCGCCGGCGTCGGCGGCGACATCGACCTGGCGCCTCGCATCGTCTGGCGAGCTACCGCGAACCGCGACGCCGGCAGCAAGAATGCGCGGCGCCACCAGCGAGCCCTCGCCCAGCTCCTTGCGCCAGCGATTCACGTCGCCCATCTGCGCCGGTTCCGCCCGCATTTCCCTCACGCCGGTGACACCGTTGGCGAGGAACAGCGGGAACGCCCAATCGTTCGGCGGACGCCGGGTGGCGTTGTTGAACAGGTGTACATGCATGTCGACCAGACCGGGAATCAGGAAGCGGCCACGGCCATCGATCCGCTGCGCGCCCGCAGGAATACTGGCGTTGGCCGAGGCGTCGATCGCGACGATTCGACCTCCGGCGATCAACACCGTTTTCCGCGCGAGCGAGCGGCCGCCCTCGACGTCGACGACAGTGACATCGGTAATCGCGATGGCCTGCCTTTCCGGCAACCGACCGGCCAGCGCGTCGGCAGAAATCGCCAGTGGCGCAACCGCGCCGGCAAGCATCAACCACGCACGCAATTTGGCGAGATGGACAGGCATATCGGTACGCGATCAATCCGGAATTTCAGGCTCGACCAGCGTAGCAGGCTGAGCCAAAGACTCCTGAACGCGGCAAGGACCGCGACAACTTCAGTCGCCTTCTCGGCGCATTGCCCGCCGCCTTCAGCGCTTTCTCCAGGCGCTCGGCGATCTGCGAGTTCTCACGACCGGCGGCCTTGCCGGTGACCTTGCCATCGGCGCGCCGCTGAATCAGCAGCACCTGGCGATCGGGCAGGTTCAGCGTGAGCGCGTAGTATTCGCCGGTGGGTGAAATCTTCACCTCGCCGTAGGTGTCGGGCTTGAGATAGCGGTCGAGGTCGACCTGCGCGCTGGCGCAGGCCACCCAGCACAGCGCCAGACAGGCGACTGCCCAGTGGTGGAATTTCATCGGTGTTTCCCCTTTGGTTTCAGCGTTCAAGCATCGAATCCCGGCTAATCGACGCGCGGGCCCGGCCACTCAGGACGAGCAGACGGATCCTCGATCGTCATGTTTGCACCCTCGGTTGCGCGAACGGGAACCGACTCGGGGTTGAAATCCTCGAGGCAAAGCGCATTGATGCCGAAGTGGTCCGGCGCCGCTCGTTTCCGGTGAAACACGTAGATTCCGCAACGTCGGCAAAAGTAGTGCTTCGCTCGGCGCGTG
>JBAZBG010000311.1:0-3839 GCA_041671585.1 Arenimonas sp.
TGGTCATCGTCGACGAGGCCTACCTCGAATATGTCACCGACCCGGCGCTGGTTTCCGCAATTACCCTGCTGCCGAAGTACCCCAACCTGATCGTTACCCGCACTTTCTCGAAGGCCTACGGGCTGGCCGGACTGCGGGTGGGCTACGCCTGTGCGCACCCCAAGCTGGTCGAAGTGCTGGAGCGGGTCCGCGAATCCTTCAACGTAAACACGCCGGGGCTGGCCGCTTGCATCGCGGCGCTCGCCGACCAGGAGCATGTGCAGACGATTCGCCGCGGCAACGACGGAGAACGGGAGTGGCTGAGCGGCCAATTACGCAGCCGCGGCCTGGATGTGCCGCCTTCGCAGACCAACTTCCTGCTGGCCGATTTCAGACGTGAAGCCGCGCCGATCGAAGCCGCGCTCGTGCAGCGTGGCGTAGTTTTGCGTCCGATGGTGGGCTATGGGTTACCCGGCTGCCTGCGCATCACCGTCGGCACCCGCCCGGAAAACTTCCGCCTGCTGGCGGCGTTGGACGAGGTGCTCCCGTGACACTGGACTGGCTGGCCGCGCCGGGCGCCGCCTTGCGTGGCACGATTGCCGTGCCGGGTGACAAATCCGTTTCCCATCGCGCTGTCATGTTGGCAGCGATCGCCGAAGGGAGTTCGCGCATCAGCGGCTTCCTGGAAGGCGAGGACACCCGCGCCACCGCCAGGATTCTCGCCCAGCTCGGTGTTCGCATCGACGTTCCCGGGCCGAGTGAACGCCTCATCCACGGCGTTGGTTTGCACGGCCTTGTCGGCACTGAGGAAGACCTGGACTGCGGCAATGCCGGCACCGGCATGCGCCTGTTGACCGGGCTCCTAGCCGGCCAGCGCTTTTCCAGCCGCCTGGTGGGCGACGCCTCCTTGTCGGCGCGGCCGATGGGCCGCGTGATTGGTCCGCTGCGGGCGATGGGCGCCAACATCGATGCCTGCGCCCAGGGCTTTCCACCGCTTATAATTCACATGAGCAAAGGCCTGCAAGCTATTGATTTTCAACCGCCAGTTGCAAGCGCTCAGATCAAGTCCGCGATCCTCCTGGCAGGGCTGTACGCGCGTGGCGAAACCATCGTGCGGGAGATCCAACCGACCCGGGATTACACCGAGCGCATGTTGGCCGCGTTCGGTTGGCCGATCGAGTTTGCGCCGGGGCTGGTCCGGTTGAAGGGCGGTCAACGATTAACCGCGATGGACGTCGAGGTGCCGGCGGACTTTTCTTCTGCGGCATTCTTTTTGGTCGCGGCCTCGGTCATTCCCGGATCCGACCTGAGCATCCGCGGTGTCGGCATGAATCCTCGACGCACCGGCCTGCTGACTGCGCTGCGGCTGATGGGGGCCGACATCAGCGAGGAAAGTCGAGCCGTGCGCGGCGGGGAAGCGGTCGCCGACCTGCGCGTGCGATGCGCCCCGCTGCATGGCATTCGCGTGCCAGCTTCGCTGGTACCCGACATGATCGACGAGTTTCCCGCCTTGTTCGTTGCCGCGGCCCTGGCCAAGGGCACGACGCGTATCGACGGCGCCGCGGAGCTGCGGGTCAAGGAGTCGGATCGGCTCGCGGTCATGGCGAAAGCCCTGTCCTCGCTGGGAGCGTGCATCGTCGAAACGCCCGACGGCGCGATCATCGAGGGCGGTGCGCTGCACGGTGGCGAAGTGGAAAGCCACGGCGACCACCGCATTGCCATGAGTCTGTCGATTGCCGGGCAAATGGCTGCCGGTGATGTCCGGATTGCCGATTGCGCCAATGTCGATACCTCGTTTCCAGGCTTCGTGGCGCTGGCGTCCGGCATTGGTTTCGGCTTACAGGCCGCCTGAACAATGTGGGAGCGGCTTTAGCCGCGATGGCTTTTCGCAAGAGGGCATCGCGGCTTAAGCCGCTCCCACAGAGGCCGCTCCCACCCACAGAGGTCGCTCCCATAGATCGCACTGCGGATAGAATGGACAGCAATGACCAAGCCCGTTCCCGTTTTGACTATTGATGGGCCTTCGGGTTCTGGCAAAGGCACCATCAGCCGGGCCGTGGCCCAGCGGCTGGGGTGGCACTACCTCGATTCCGGGGCGATCTATCGCGCGGTCGGGCAGGCGGCAGCCTGGGAAGGGGTCGATCTCAGCGACCCCGAGGACGTCGCGGCCTGCGCGGCGCGGACTGAGATTCGCTTCATTTCCGACGGCGAAGGCGAGCCGCACGTGGTCGTCAATGGCAAGGACGCCACGCGCGCCCTGCATACGGAAGCGGCCGGCGCCCTGGCCTCGGCCATCGCCGCCTACCCGGCGGTGCGCGTCGCCCTGGTCGACCTGCAATTGCGTTTCCGGCAGAAGCCCGGCCTGGTGGCGGACGGCCGCGACATGGGGACCATCATCTTTCCCGACGCTGCGTATAAGGTGTTCCTGACCGCGAGCGCCGCCGAAAGAGCCAAAAGACGCTATAAGCAGTTGAAAGACAAAGGGGTTTCCGTTAACCTTGACAGTCTGCTACACGAAATCACTGCTCGTGACGAGCGCGATGCCGGACGTGCCGTGGCGCCCCTGAAACCCGCAGCTGATGCGGTGATCCTGGATTCCACCGCAATGCCGATCACCGAGGTGATTGAACGTGTGCTTGCGGTGCTGCCGGAATCCCTTCGGCGCCGCTAGTCCCCGTTACCTTCGTTCACTCCGTTTCAAGGGGCGATTTCCGAGGCAGAGAACCCCCGCGGCAGGTGCTGCGGGATCATCCACGCGCGAAAGCGCACAACAGGTGGGTCCGGGCGTTATCGCGGCTGAAGCCGCTCCTACACCGGCAACCCGTGTGTTCAACCGAGAGACAACATGACCGAATCATTTGCTGAACTGTTCGAACAAAGCCAGATCGCCCTCGTCAAGCTTAAGCCGGGCGCGATCGTCACAGGTATCGTCGTTGAAATCCGCTCCGACATGGTGGTCATCAACGCCGGCCTGAAGTCCGAGGGCATCGTGCCCATCGAGCAGTTCCGTAACGAACAAGGCGAGCTCGAAGTCGCCGTCGGCGACACCGTCAAGGTGGCGCTGGAATCCCTGGAAAATGGCTTTGGCGAAACCGTGCTGTCGCGCGAAAAAGCCAAGCGCGCCATGGTCTGGGATGAACTCGAAACCTCCATGGAAGCTGGCGAGATCGTCACCGGCCGCATCAGCGGCAAGGTCAAGGGCGGTTTCACCGTCGACATCCGCGACGTCCGTGCCTTCCTCCCCGGTTCCCTGGTCGATGTGCGCCCCGTGCGCGATCCCGGCTACCTGGAAGGCAAGGAACTCGAGTTCAAGATCATCAAGCTCGATCGCAAGCGCAACAACGTCGTGGTTTCGCGCCGCGCGGTGGTCGAGAGCGAGAACAGCGTCGAGCGCGAGCAGATGCTCGAGCGTTTGCAGGAAGGCGCGATCGTCACCGGCGTCGTCAAGAACCTCACCGACTACGGCGCGTTCGTGGACCTGGGCGGTATCGACGGCCTGCTGCACATCACCGACATGGCCTGGAAGCGCGTGCGCCACCCGTCCGAAGTCGTGAATGTGGGTGAAGAGCTCCAGGTTCGCGTCCTCAAGTACGACCGTGAGCGTAACCGCGTCAGCCTTGGCCTGAAGCAGCTCGGCGAAGATCCGTGGGACAACATCGCCCGCCGTTACCCGACCGGCGCCCGTCTGGTCGGCAAGGTCTCCAACGTCACCGATTACGGCGCCTTCGTCGAGATCGAGCCGGGCGTCGAAGGCCTGGTCCACGTGTCCGAAATGGACTGGACCAACAAGAACGTCAACCCGTCCAAGGTCGTGCAGCTCGGCGACGACGTGGAAGTCATGGTGCTCGACGTCGATGCAG
>JBAZBG010000312.1:0-3834 GCA_041671585.1 Arenimonas sp.
GGCGAGTACGGCGTCCACGACTTGTCCGATCTTGCCGACGCCAAGCTGGTCGTCGCGCGGGCCATCGGCGCCGATGGCGTGCTGGTGCTCAATGCCGATGACGAGTTGCTGCTGTCGAAGTCCACGACCCTGCGCTGCCCGCTCGCCTGGTTTGCGCTGGACGACGCGCACCCGCGCCTGCGTGCGCACCGCAAGCTCGGCGGCGCCACCTGCGGCGTGGCTGACGGCGTGCTCTGGCTGCATGTGCATGGCGCGACGCATCGGCTGGGCGAGGTCGCCGGCATGCCGCTGACGATGGCTGGTTCGGCGCGCTACAACATCGCCAACATCGCCGGCGCGGCCTTGACTGCGGCCGTCCTGGGTATCGCGCCCTTGGTCATCGCGGCGGTGCTGGCCGGCTTCGGCGCGACGCGGCTCGATAATCCGGGACGCCTGGAACGCTGGCGAATCGGCGCGATCAACGTATTGCTCGACTATGCGCACAACCCCGAAGGCTTGGCCGGGCTGCTCGGCGTGGCGCGGCGTATCAGCGCGAACGGCGGCGGACGTCTCGGCTTGCTGCTGGGGCAGGCAGGCAATCGCGACGACGAAGCCATTCGCGAACTGGCGCGCACCGCGGCCGCTGCGCGGCCGGATTTTGTCGTGCTCAAGGACCTCGAGGGTTACATGCGCGGCCGCGGCGCTGGCGAGGTGCCGGAGATTCTGCGCGCCGAACTGCTGCGCCAGGGCGTTCTCGAATCGCAACTGCGGATCATCCTGCCCGAAGTGGACGCGGCCCAGGCGATGCTGGCCTGGGCGCGTCCCGACGATGTGGTGGTGCTGCCCGTGCACAATCTTGCGGCGCGGGAAGTCCTGGTTGAGTGGCTGGATGCGCAAGGTTCGGGCGCCAGCTGAGCGCTCGGCTACGCCGTCACGCGCACGACCACATCGTCACGCGCAAGTCGAATGGCTCCATTCCGATAGCTGATCCAACGTGACCACCATGCCGCCGCAGACGATGGCAACGATGTTCTTCGCCGCGGCCAATGCGGGATGCCCGGCGAGGACCGGGGCAAGCGCTGCGCCGCAGGCCGGTTCCAGCACCAGGCCATGATCCTGCGCCATGCGCACGCAGGCGTGGGTCGCTTCCTCGTCGCTGACGGTCAGCGCGGTGACCGCCCTGCCGCGGCAGGCCGTCACCAGCGATGCCGCGATGCGCCGCACGCACAGGCTCGACGCCACCGAGCGTGGTGTTGGCAGTTCGACGACCGTACCGCGGGCAAGCGTGGGCCCGAGCGCCGCCGCATGCTCGGGCTCGACGGCGAACACACGTGTATCGAGCCAGCCGACGCGCTGCAAACCCTCCAATACTCCAAGCAGTAGACCGCCGCCGCCAACAGCCAGCAGGATGGCATCGGGAGCCTGTCGACACTGTTGTGCGAGTTCCTCCACGAGCGAAGCGTGGCCTTGCCAGATCAGCGGGTGATCGAACGGCGGAATAAAGGCGCTACCCGGTTGCTCGGCCAACTTCAGCGCCGCGGCATTGGCCTGATCCCAGACCTCGCCGGCGCAGTGCACGTCGGCGCCAAGCGCACCGATGCGGTGGCGTACGAATTCCGGTGTGCATCGGGGCACCACCACCGTGACCGGGATGGCCAGCGCTCGCCCGACCCAGGCCACGGCATAGCCGGCATTGCCGGCGGAGGAACAGACGAAACGCTCGGCGCCGCGTTCGGCGTAGTGCTGGCAGAGGCGGCCGATGCCGCGCAGTTTGAATGAGCGCGCCGGTTGCAGGTTGTCCAGCTTGAGGCTGACGCGGCGTCCGTCGAGTTCCGCCTCGATCAATGGCGTAACGATGTGCAGCGGGCGTGGTGTACGCGCTGCGACGCGGGTCTCGTGGGTGAATGTTGTAGCAAGGCTGCTCTCGGCGAAACGGGGGTCAGCAGGGAAGGGCGTCGTACGGTACTCGAAGGAAGAGCTCATGGTGGTGCTCGCAAGTCGTAACGCGCGGTGCGCGGGAGGGGCAGTGCGACGACTCGCTGATAATTCGCTGGTACATGGTGGTTCTCCTGATGCTTGGTTTGAGTTGTTGTGGGAGCGGCTTTAGCCGCGATGCTTTTCCAGGAATAAGGGCATCGCGGCTAAAGCCGCTCCCACAGTTGAGCGACTGGTCATAGCCAGGTGGCCTGGAAGCGGGGGGGCGGCTCTTCGATGGGTTCGGCCAGCAGGCGCACGGCGCGGACATCGACCAGGCGCTGCAATTGCCGGCACAGCACGTCGGGATCGCGTTCGCTGTCGACGCGCAGGCGGACCGAATAGGTTTCGGCATCCGGCTTGTCGGCACTGAGCTCGAGCAGTTCGAAACCGCGCCGCTCGACGGTGCCGAGCACGCGCAGCAGCGCGCCTTCGCTGTGGTCGAGGTCGATTTCGAAAGTTCGGCTCATGCCGCGCAACCCATCATCTGGGCATTGGATTTGCCGGGCGGCACCAAGGGCCAGACATTGGCGCGCGGGTCGATTTTCACGTGGCAGAACAGCGGCCCGGCATCGCCAAGCAGGCGTTCGATCGCGGCGGGCACCTGGTCGCGAAGTTCGACCGTGAAGGCAGGAATGCCGAAGGCGCGCGCGAGCTCGGCGAAATCCGGGTTGTCGGACAAGTCGACTTCGCTGTAGCGCTCGGCAAAGAACAATTCCTGCCACTGCCGCACCATGCCAAGGCAGGAGTTGTCGAGCAGGACGATCTTCACCGGGATGCCGTAGCGTTTCAGCGTCGCCAGCTCCTGGATATTCATCATGATCGAGCCATCGCCGCTGACGCAGACCACGCAGGCGTCGGGTTTGGCCAGCTGCGCGCCGATCGCCGCCGGCAGGCCGAAGCCCATGGTGCCGAGCCCGCCGCTGGACAAGTGCGCGGCGGCGCGCGGCACGCGCCAGTGCTGGGCAACCCACATCTGATGCTGGCCGACATCGCTGGCCACGATCAGCCGGTTGCCGCCGGCTTCGGAAAGTTGCCTGAGCAAGGCCGGCGCGAATACGCCATCGCCAGGGGCGTCGTAACGTTCGGCATGGCGCGATTTCAGTTCGCGGCAGTGTTGCTGCCACGGCGCGATATTCAGGGGCTGGGCCAGATACGGCAGTTGCTCGCTCAGCTTCCCGCTCAGGCCGACGTCGGCGCTGCGCAGTTTGCCGATTTCGGCAACGTCTATGTCCAGGTGCAGCACGCGAGCCTTGGGTGCGAACGTATCGAGCTTGCCCGTAGCGCGATCGTCGAAGCGGGCGCCAGCGACGATCAGCAAGTCGCATTCCTGCACGGCGTGGTTGGCGGCCGGGTTGCCGTGCATGCCGAGCATGCCTAGGTTGAACGGCGCATCGGGATCGACCGCGCCCAGTCCCTTCAGCGTGTACACCGCGGGCAAGCCAGTCGAGCGCATCAGCGACCGCAGCGCGGCCTCGGCATTGGCCATGCCGACGCCGCCGCCGACGTAAAGCAAGGGCCGCTGTGCCCGCGCGATCAGACCGCGCGCCCGCATCATGGCCTCCGGTTCGCCGGTTCGCGCCGCCACGGATCGCCAACGCGGCAGCCGCGCCTGGGCGGAAGCATTGGCGACATCTTTCGGCAGATCGATCAACACCGGTCCCGGTCGACCCGAGCGTGCGATCGCGAACGCCTCGCGCACGGTTGCGTAGACATCCTCGGCGCGGCGCACGATGTAGCTGTGCTTGACCACGGGCAGGCTCATGCCGAACACATCGACTTCCTGGAAGGCATCGGTGCCCATCACCATCGTCTGCACCTGGCCGGTGATTGCGACCATCGGCACCGAGTCGAGAAAGGCATTCGCGATACCGGTAAGCA
>JBAZBG010000313.1:0-3827 GCA_041671585.1 Arenimonas sp.
GATCCAACGCCGTTGACCCCAGTTGAACCAGGCCGTCACGGCGAAGAACGTCGCCATCAGCCAATAAGCATATTCAATCCGCAGCACGCTCCCCCTCCCCAACCGACGCCCCTGTAGGAGCGGCTTCAGCCGCGATGCCCTCCGCAAACAACCCCCGCTGAAACCACCAAAGCCGCAACGCATGGATAACAAACGCCGCAATCGCCGTCGGCAACGCCCACAGCGCAATTTGCATGGGCTCCAATTGCACGCCGTTCTCAGCCAGGAAACCCTGGATCAGCAGCACCCCGCCGAAGGCGATGAACACGTCCTCGCCGAAAAACAGGCCGACATTGTCGGTGCCGGCCGTCATTGCCAAGACGCGTTGTCGTTGCGCCGACGACATCGGGCCGACGGATTTTTCCACGGCCGCCTCGCTCATTGGCGCGAGCAAGGGACGCACCGTTTGCGCATGACCGGCAATATTGGTCAGCCCGATCATGCCCAGCAATTGCCGCACACCCAGGTAACTGATCAGCAAGCGCGCCAGCGTCAGGCCCTTGAAGCCGGCGATCCAGCGCCGCGCCTGCTCACGCAATCCGGCCCATTCCAGTACGCCGATCACCGGCAGCGTGAGGAAGATCAGGCTGAGCGCGCGCTGCGAGACAAAGCTTTCGCCGATCAGCGCCAGCAAATCAAGCAATGGCTTGCCGGCGGCGAGGCCGCTGGCCAGGCCGGCGGTCACCACGACGGCGATCGGATTCAAGCGCAACACGAAGCCGACCACGACCACCAATACGCCCAGCAACGGCCAGTAATTCATGCGCTGTCTCCACCGAGCGGCCGAATGCGAACGCCTTCGGCTTGCAGGGTCTCACGCAAGGCGCGTGCGAACGCGGCCGCATCGGGACGGTCGCCATGCAGGCACAGCGTGTCCATGCGCAACGCCACGCGTTCGCCGGTGCGCGCGATCACCACGCCTTCGCGCAGCAGGCCGCGCACTTGCGCCAGCGATTGCTCGAGCTCGTCGATCACCGCCTCCGGTTGCGAGCGCGGCGTCAGCGTACCGTCGGCTTCATAGCGGCGCTCGGCAAACACCTCATGGGCGACGCGTAATCCAGCGGCTTCGCCGGCGGCAGTCAACGCCGAGCCGGACAGTCCCACCAGCCACAGCTCAGGGTCGAAATCGCGCGTCGCCGCGGCGATGGCGTCGGCGATGGCGCGCTCGCGTGCGGCCAGGTTGTACAAGGCGCCATGCGGTTTCAGGTGGCGCACGCGCGCACCCTGTGCGCGGGCGATCGCCGCCAGCGCACCGAGTTGATAGAGCGTGAAGGCGTAGGCCGCTTCTGGCGTCACCGGGAGCTCGCGGCGCCCGAAGCCTTCGCGGTCCGGCAGCGAAGGATGCGCGCCGATGGCGACGCCGTGCCGACGGCAGAGCGCGACGGTGTCGTGCATCGACACGGCATCGCCGGCGTGGAAACCGCAGGCGATGTTGGCGGAGCTGAGCAAGGGAATGATCGCAGCATCGTCGCCGCAGCCTTCGCCGAGATCGCAGTTGAAATCCAGATCAGCTTTCACGTCGACGTTGCTCGATGGCCAGGGCCATTCTGGTCAGGCGCTGGCGCTGTGCGCAAGCCAGGGCGTGCGCCGTCGGCGCATCGATCATCTCGAAACGCAACGCGTCGCCCGGGCGCAGTTGCGCCAGGCGGGGCAGGTCGGCCGCGATGACATGGCCGATGCGCGGGTAGCCGCCAATGGTTTGCGCTTCGCCCAGCAGCACGATCGGTTGTCCGTCCGCCGGCAGTTGCACGGTGCCCGGTGCGACTGGTTCGGACAGGCGCTCGCTGGTGTCGGCGAGTGTGAGTGCCGGGCCCTGCAGGCGCAGGCCCTGGCGATTGCTGTGCGCGGAGACGCGATAGGAGTCCGAGCACAGGGCGGTTGTGGGCACGATGGCATCGCGACCGGGCAGCAGACGGATGGGTGTGTCTGTGTCGAAGTCCAAATCTGGTTTCGGGTCTAGCCACCAGGGGGCGATGGTTGGCTTGGTCGCGATGGCAGTGATCGCGGCTAAAGCCGCTCCTACGGTTGGCGCGGGGTTTAGGGTTAGGACGTCGCCGGGGGCGAGGGGGCGGCCGTGCAGGCCGCCGAAGGCGGCGCGGAGGTCGGTGCTGGCGCTGCCGAGAACGGGAGGCACCTGGATGCCGCCGGCAATGGCGAGATAGGCGCGCGCGCCACGCCGGCAGGGACCGAGGACCAGTTCGCATCCGTCTGGCAGATCGACCTGCCGCCATCCGGCAATGGCGATGCCATCGGCCTGCGCGTCGAGCTCGGCGCCGGTGACGGCAATCCGCGCGGCCTGTTGGAAGCGCAGACGCGGACCGTGCAAGACGATCTCCAGCACCGCAGAATTTTCCAAATTGCCGACGAGCAGGTTGGCGACGCGGGCGGAATAGCCATCGAGCGCGCCAGCCACACCAACGCCCAGATGCCGATAGCCAAAACGCCCCAGGTCCTGGACGGTGGTCTGCAAGCCGCCGGCGAGCACTTCCAGCGTCATGCTTCGCGCGCCGCCCACGCCTGGAAGTGCGCCGCATCGATGGGCACGAAGCGCACGCGGTCGCCAGGCATCACGTGGGCGGGCGGATCACGCGAGGCATCGAACAAGCATTGCGGCGTCCGCCCGATCAGGCGCCAACCGCCGGGTCCGTCATTGGGATAGACGCCCGTCTGCGCGCCGCCGATACCCACGCTGCCGGCTGGAACGCGCACGCGCGGCGTCGCCAGGCGTGGCACCGCGAGTTCGGCATCCAGTCCGAGCAAATAGGGAAAGCCGGGAGAAAATCCGAGCATGGCCACCAGGTACTCGGGCCGCGAGTGCCTTTCCACGACTTGCTTGGCGCTCAGCCCACACGCGGCTGCGACATCTTCCAGGTCGGGGCCATAGTCGCCGCCGTAGCAGACCGGAATTTCGACCAGGCGCGACAACGTGGCGCCGGAATGCAGCTCCTCCCCGGCGATGAGCGCCGACAGGCACTCGGCCACCACCGCCATCGGATCCTTGCCGGGTATCCTCGCGCTATCGAAGAAGACCGCCAGGCTGGCGTACGCCGGCACGCAATCGATCAGCCACGGCGCAGCGGCGGCGCGCAGCCTGCCGGCGAGCGCATGCACGCGTCGGTTCACCGCGCTGTCGGCAATATCGCCCCAGCGAAGCAATAGCGCCTGGTCGCCGAGCGGTTCGAGGGTTGGAACACTCATGGCTGCGGTTGGCTCGGCGCGGGCACGGCTTCTGAGTGCGCGTCGCGAGCCACGGGTCAGGCGCCGGCGCGTTGCAGCTCGTCGTGCACGGCGTCGAAGCTTTGCTCCATCGCCGGCGACGGCGGCGCACCGAGTCGGCTGGCGAGCACGATCGCGATGCAGGCGAAGATGAAACCCGGCACCATTTCATACAGCCCGAACCAGCCGCCTTGCTTCCAGACCAGCACCGTGACGGCGCCGACGATCATGCCGGCGAGGGCACCGTTGCGGGTCATGCGCTTCCAGAACAGCGAGAACAGCACCACCGGTCCGAACGCCGCGCCGAAGCCGGCCCAGGCGTAGCTGACCAGGCCGAGGACGCGGCTGTCGGGATCCGATGCCAGCCAGATGGCCAGCAGCGACACCAGCAGCACCGTCGTGCGTCCGACCCAGACCAGTTCGGCCTGCCCGGCGTTCTTGCGGAAAAACCCCTTGTAGAAATCTTCGGTCAGCGCGCTCGAACAGACCAGCAACTGGCAGCTGAGCGTGCTCATGATCGCGGCCAGGATCGCCGACAGCAGCACGCCGGCGATCCACGGGTTGAACAACAG
>JBAZBG010000314.1:0-1222 GCA_041671585.1 Arenimonas sp.
CGCTGATCATGGTCTGCAACTCGGTCGCCGCGAAGTACGCGATGCCGTAGCAATGCAGCGACAGATTGGCGGCCAGGTCGCGGCCCGCCTTGCGTACCTGTTCCTGCGATACCGACACCGGCACGTTACTGCGCAGCATGCGATCGACGCTGAGCTGGCGCCCAAAGGCCGACACCGCCGAGACGAAGCGCAGCCACAGTTCCTTGAACTCGCGGTTGGGCTGGGTGCCGCTGACTTCGCCGCCCGGGGTGCCGAGCACGCGCATGTACAGGTCGCGGCGCTCGCCCTCGGTCATCCGCTCGCCGGCCTTCTTGTAGTAGTTGAACAGGTAGTCGCCGGCCTTGCCTCGGCCAAGCGGCAGCAGGCCCTGGCGGAACAGTTCGACGATGCGCTCGACCACCTGCGGCATGTACATGTCCTCGCAACTGCTGGCAAAGCCAATCGCCTGCGCGCCGTCCAGGTTTTCCTTGATGATGTCGACATCGGTCGACTCCTCCAGGTCGGGCAGCATGATTTCCATGGCCGACGGCGGCGCGCCCTCGACGACACCGGTTTGCATGTCGTAAGCGTTTTCGATGCGACTGGTCAGCCACGGATCGTTGGCGGTGGTGCCGTTGCGCGCCAGCCGGCGGACCATGTTGGCGATATTGCGCGCGCTGAGCACGCAGACGGTTTCGTCCGGGCTGGGCAGGAATTTCAGGTCGCTGTTGGCCTGCTTGCCGCGGCGTTCTTCCGGATTATCATTGGGGCGATCGCAGCCGATGATGTCGGGATCGATCAGGCCGACGTCGATCTGCGACTGCAGCGTGACCTTGTAACGCCCGCTCAACTCCTTGAACGCCGCATCGAACAGGGCGCGATTCTCGCGATACTCGCCTTGCGCCGTGCTGATCTTCTGCACGAAGCCCTGCCGGCTGGCGTCGGTGTAGCCATCGATCTGCAGCAGGCCGCAAATCGCAATGATTTCCCGCTCGTTGGCCTGCAGCTCACGGTTGAACTTGTTGAGCATGCGTTGCGAACCGAGCAGTCCGTATTCGTGTACGAAGTCGTTGGCTGCCTGCAATTCCTCCCAGCTCTTTTGCTGATGGGTTGCGGCCACCTGTCGGTAGAAGGGATCGATCGCCACGTCGCTACGCAACTGGACCCGAATGCCTTCGAGGTCCTTCAGCTGGGCGCTGCTCAGACCGCCACTGGTATCGGCGGTCGCGGCGATGGTTTCGAG
>JBAZBG010000314.1:1322-3798 GCA_041671585.1 Arenimonas sp.
CCGGAGTTGCCGCTGGCCGCAACCAAAATCACGCCGCGGGCGAGCGCGTAACGGACGATCTCCTCGTGCGGCCGCGGGGCGTCGGCGATGAGCGCGGACTCGGGCGTGCCAAAGCTCATGTTGATGACTTTCACGCCAAGGTCGATCAGGCGCTTCATGCCGGCGTCGATATTGTCCAGCGCGCCGACGCCGATGCGCTTGTCGCCCGGACCCAGCGCCGCGCCGAGCACGCGCACCGGCGTCAATCCGCAGGCGCCGGCGCCACCAGGCGGCATGTCGCGGCCGCGCGCCAGCAAGATGCCGGCGCAGCCGCTGCCGTGTCCGACTTCGTCCTGCGGACGCTCGCCACGGCGGCGGTAGTCGCCAACCAGGGTCAGGCCGCCCACCGCGGCCGGGTCGAGATCGACGCTGTCGAAGCCGGCGCGCAGGCGCGTCGCAAGTTCTTCGTGTTCGACGGCAACGCCGGTATCGGCCAGGCCGATGACCACCGCCGGATCGCCCGGCTCCAGCGCCAGCGCCTGCGACAAATGAATCGCTTCACGCGCCCACCAGGCCGAACTTGCATGCGCGCCGCCGGTCGCCGGCGCATCGAACGGCGCCTGACACAGGTGATCGGCGCCGACCCGCTCGACCGTCGGCAATTCGGCCAGCGCCTGCAGCAGCGCCGCCATGCCGTCTGCCTCGCGCACTTCGATGCGCAGCACGCGCGCGACACCGCTGATCTGTTCGACGTCGTCGAAGCGCCGCGACCCAGGGACGCGACGCGCCGTGCGCGGCGTGCGCGAGCTGTGCAATCGCGCCACGCGGAAGGCGCCGCCATGGTGACGCAGCAGGCGATCGATCACGCCGCGATCGACGTACTCGGCGATCGGCGTGCCGTATTGCGTGCAGGCGCGCAGGCCAGGCACGTGTTCCGGCATCTCGCCCAGCTTCAGGGTCACCAGCAGGCGACCGGGCACTTCGAGCGGGTGCGAGCGCGGCTGGACGTTCATGGCGCGCTCCAGCGGCCGAGACGGCCTTCGCTGAGCTGCACGTGGGCAATCTCGCCATCGCCGAAATCGACTTCCGCCTCGCAACCCATCTGGGTCGCCAGCGGCGCCAGCACGAATTGTCCGTCCTGCGCGGCGATGACCGGCACCGCCTCGCCGGCGGCGCGCACCAGCGGCAGACGACCGGCACGCAGGCCGGGGGCGCTCATGTGCACGCGCGAAGCCGCGCTGCCGCCGTTGTGCGAAACCTGTTCGATGCGTGTAACGCGCGGCGCGGCCGCCTGCATCAAGGCTTGCTGCAAACGGTTGACCGGCATGCGCGACAAGCGTGCGATGACGTCGGCGCCGGCGGTCTTCTTCAGCTCGTTGAGCTGGGTGATCGTGCGCACGCCGATGCGTTCGAGCTGGCGTTGCTCGGTGTCGGAGATGCGGTCGCCGAGCGCCTCCTTCAGACTGAACTGCGGTTCCTCGGTGGTGAAATCGACCGCGTTCTCATCGACCATCGACTTGGTGATGGTGGTCAGCGAGAGCTTGATCGTGCTGGCGTCGCTTTCGCCGGGACCGGCAGGGCGCAGGTAGATGTCGTCGTCGATCACCTGCACGAAGGCGCGCAAATCGATCGACACGTCCTTGACCGCGAAGGTCAGCGGCAGCTTGCCGACGCGCGCCTTGATCGCCATCGAGGCCTGCGCCTTGTCCAGTTGCTCGGTCAGCGCCTGGATCAGCAAGTCGAAGGGCACGCCGGCGTCCTGCAGCAGCGAGGGCATCTGCGCGCTCATGGCTGGCCTCCCGGCGTCTCATCGGCGCCCCAGGACACGGACAGCTTCGAGGGATTGGTGAGCCAGGCGTTTACTTCGCGGCTGCGGGACAGATCCGCCAGCAACACGCAGCCGCCATTGCGAAATACCGGGCGCAGTTCCAGCGGCAGGGTCATCTCGACCCGGCTCAGGGCCACGCCGCCGCGCTCTTCGATCGCCAGCAGGCCGTCATGCAGTTCATCGAGCACTTGCGAGAGTTCGCGCAACATCACGCACCTCCCGTGGCAGGCGGCGCAGCGGCCGGTGCCGGAGCGGGCGCTGCGGCCGGCGCGGCGCGCAGGGCCGGCGAGTTACGCTGCACCAGCGCGACCTTGGCCGCATCGGCCATGCGCTCCAGCGGCAGCGTCTCGCTGACGAAGTTGATCTTCACCTCGCCGAACAGGTCGGCGCGCACGGTCGATTCGTTCTGCGCGTTCACGGCCACGGTCGAGACCATGGTCGTGCTCTGCCCGGCGTAGGTCTGGCTGCCGCGTTCGCCCCAGTTTCCCACCGACTTGGGATCGCTGCTGGTGGCGTACTGCACGCCGGCGGTATCGCGCGCCGCCGCGCGGAACATCACCTTGGCGCTGATGCTGCCGTCGCGCACGGCGACGCGGTTCATGCCCAGCATGACCATGGTCGCCAGCAGTTGCTGGCGTTCGGCGCCGATGTGCGTGCGCACCTGCGGCA
>JBAZBG010000315.1:0-3786 GCA_041671585.1 Arenimonas sp.
CGAGGACCCGGCCGGTAGAAATGCATACGCGCGCCTCATGCGCCTCGAAATCCGAACGCGAAAGAAAACGCACGTCGTTGCTGGCGATGACCGGCAGGTCGCAAACAGCGGCCAGCTCCAGCGCCGCGGTGTTGAAGACTTCCTCGCCTTCGCGCTGGGTTCGCGTCAGTTCCAGGTACAGGCGGTCGTCGAACGTCTTGCGCCAGTCGCGCAGGAAACCGAGTGCGTGCTCGCGGCGCCCGGCGCCGAGCGCTTGCCCGACCGGGCTTTCGCGCCCGGCGATGACGATCAGGCCGGCGTGATCGGCGAGTAGCCATTCGGGCTTGATGGCGACGTAGTCGCCGCGATGGCCTTCGAGGAACGCGCGCGTGATCAGGCGGGACAGGCTGAGGAAGCCGGCGCGGTTCTGGCAGAGCAGCGTGAGCCGCGCCGGTGGCTGACCTTCCTCGGCGACCCACAAGTCCGCGCCGCAAATGGGCTTCAGCCCGGCGCTCTCCGCGGCTTTGTAGAATTTCACCAGTGCGAACAGGTTGCTGGTGTCGGTCACCGCCACGGCAGGCAGGCCGAGCTCTACGCAGCGTTGCACGAGCTGCGCAATGCGCAGCGTCGAGTCAGTCAGCGAGTACTCGCTGTGCAGGTGGAGATGGACGAAAGTCGGGGACATGCCGAGGTGTCTGAAGCAGGCCTCCAGCTTAGGCTGCAGGCCCTGCCGGAACAAGGCTTGACACCGGGAGTGTGGCCCTCGGCCGCAAAAAACGCCGGGCGCGCGGGCCCTGAATCCCGCACGCCCGAACGTCCAGACTCGGTCAGCAGACGCGGAACGGTTGGCTCAGGCGGAGCGGACGCGAATAACCGCGTTCACGCACTTCCTGGCGATGCATCATGGCGCTGGCCTCGGCCAGGCAGGCGCTTTCCCATGCCGTCCGGCGCTCGCTGGCCGTACCGCGGAAGGTGCCTTTGCTGCAGAAGCGGCGGTAGTCGAGATAGTCCTGCAATTCGCCGGCGAATTCGGACCAGCTCAGCTCCACCAGCAGTGCGTCGTCGAGGTGACCGATCAGCCGCAGGTCGTCCGGAATCAGGTCGTCGAAGTTGCGGATGTAATCGATCAGCTGACGACCGCGCTGGGCAACGTCGGCCGGCAACGACCAGTCCGGATCGTCAAGCATCTGCCGAAGCGATTCCGCCCGCGCAAGACGCAGGTTGATCGTCGCCTCGGCGGTTTCTTCCGGCAGCGTCTGCAGCCAGCGGGCCAGGCTCGCGATCTGGTCGGCATCGACGGACGGCGCCCGCTGGCGCACGCCCTGCAGTTGCGTGTTGAATTCCAGCATCGCAGCGTCGGCGAGTTTGAGCCCGGCAATTTCCTGCCGGCGTGACTCCGCGTGCGCCAGCGGCAAGGCCAGCGGCAACGGCTCTCGATACGATCTCAAAAAGTTCATGCTCTACCTCTCAATTCGGGCTTGGCGGCCCGCGCACTACAATGGATGCCAGTGCATAGTGAAAGGTTGCAGGAATTTTCTCGCGGGCCGTTGGTCGCTATGACCTTTGGACTAGTCGCGGCGATCCGGTGACGCGGAAGAACTCCGCGGGCGCGCCGTAGTCGACGTAGTTTTGTGCGTGCACGCGATACAGGTGCTCCCAGAGCGCGCCTTCCTCGGCCCGGGCATGCAGCCAGTCGAGCTGATGCACCGGCCGCGAGTAGCTATTGCGGACCTCATCGCGGAAATGGCAAAAATCGCGATAGTCGTCGACATCTTCGGCGAGCATCGGCCACGCGAGCTCGAGCAGCAACGCGTCGTCCAGGTGGCCGTAGGTCGGCACGGCATCGGGGATCAAATCGTTCTCGGAGGCCACATAGGTCAGGATGAGTTCGATCCGGTGCAGTTGCGCGGGATCGAGCGGCCAGTCCGGGTCCAGGCGCATCGCATCGAGCTCCGCCAGCCGGCCGAGCCGCGCTTGCAGCAGTAGTTCGCGCTGCTCGACCGGTTGCGCTTCAAGCCAGTCGGCGACGCTGGCGATGGCATCGGCGTCGATTTGCGGGGCGTCCATGTACAGGTCGTGCACGAGTGCGTTGAATTTCTCGACAGCGTCGCGCGCCAACTCTATTGGCGCGGCGACATGCGCACGACGTTGCGCACGATCGCGGGAAAGGGGAAGGGCGGTGTTGTCGGGAGTGGGGGCAGGATGGCGCATAAGAGCCTCGCTGCCGGCCGGGTGAACTGACTGCGTCGGCTGGTCGGCTGTCGCCGTCCGCGGCCGCATCGTCTGGATGCAAGTCAATAATTACGCCGACGCGAGTGGCCTGTCAAATTCGCTATTTGCCGTTCATCCAAACAGCGGCAGCAGCAGGGATTCGCGGACGGGAGCGAAGCTTCTGCGATGTTCCGAACACGGTCCGATGCGCGCCAGGGAGGCGAGATGTTCCGCTGTCGCGTAGCCTTTGTTACGGTCGAATCCGTACCCGGAAAATTGCTCGTGCAGGGCCAGCATGTGCCGATCGCGGCTGACCTTGGCCAGGATCGAGGCCGCCATGATCGACGGTTCCAGGGAATCGCCTCTGATCAGCGCCGTCGCCGGACACGGCAAGCCCGGGGGCACCCGGTCGCCATCGATCAGCGCCCGCGCAGCCGCAGGTTCGATCGCGCAGACAGCGCGGCGCATTCCTTCCATTGTTGCCCACAGGATGTTCAGCGCGTCGATTTCCTCGCGGCCGACAAACACGATGTTCCAGGCGATGCAGTTGCGCTGAATGATGGGAAACAGTTCCTCGCGCGCCTGTTCGCTCAATACTTTGGAATCGTGCAGACCGGCGATCGGCCGGCGTGGATCGAGAATGACCGCGGCGCAGACCACCGGCCCGGCGAGCGGCCCGCGGCCCGCTTCGTCGACGCCGACCGTATGACCGCGGCGCCTCATCGGCCTTTCCCAAGCAATTCGGAGACGGCCGCGGCCGCGGCGGCCGAGCCGCCGCCGCGCAGCCGTTCATGAATAGCCAGGTAACGCGGCTCCAGTGTCGACCGGGCTTCCGGATCGCGGAACCAGCGCAGCAGGGCCTCGACCAGATTTTCCGCCGTGCATTCGCCCTGCATCAGCTCCGGCACGATCGGTTCGTTGGCCAGCACGTTGGGCAGGCTGTAATGATTAATCTTCATCAAGCCCAGCGCCATCACGATGCGGTAGGTCAGTGCGGAAATGCGATAGCCAACGACCATCGGCCGCTTTGCGAGCATGGCTTCCAGCGTCGCCGTACCCGAGGCAAGCAGGACTACGTCCGAGGCGATCATGGCCTGGTGCGCCTGGCCGTCGAGCACCATGACATTGGCCGGGCGAACGGCATCGAACTGCCTCTCGATCAATTCCCGGCACTGGGCATTGGCCGCGGGTATGACCACCAGTAAATCGGGAATCAAGCCGGTTAGCTGCCGTGCCGCATCCAGGAACGTTGGCAACAGGCGCCGGATCTCGCCATGACGGCTGCCCGGCAACAAGGCCAGCACCGGACGGTCGGCGGGCAGGTGCAATTCGCGCCGCGCCGTCGTGCTGTCGGTATGCAGCTCAAAGCTGTCGGCCAGCGGATGGCCGACAAAACGGGCGTCGATGCCGTGCCGTTCGTAGATCGGCGGCTCGATCGGGAACAGGCACAACACCAGGTCCGCGCTGCGGCCGATCTTGGCCGCGCGACTCTCGCGCCATGCCCAAACCGAGGGGCTGACGTAATGCACCGTGCGCACTCCCGCCTGTTTGAGCGCGCGTTCCAGGCCAAGGTTGAAGTCCGGCGCGTCAATGCCG
>JBAZBG010000316.1:0-3777 GCA_041671585.1 Arenimonas sp.
TCGCCAGCGATCGCTACCTGGGTGCGCTGTTCGACCCGAACAGCGGCCATCTGCAGCCGCTGAAGTACACGCTGGGCCTGGCCCGCGCCGCGTTGAAACTCGGCGTGCGGATTTTTGAAGAATCCGAGGTGCTGCAACTTCAGCGTGGCGACAAGCCGGTGCTGCGGACGGCAAGCGGCGAGGTACACGGCGATTTCGCTGTGCTGGCGGGCAATGCCTACGTGCGCGGGGTCGCGCCCGAGCTCGACGCGATGATCATGCCCGTGGGCACCTACATCGCCGCCACCGAAGTACTCGGCGCCGAACGCGCCCGATCCCTGATACGAAACGACATGGCAGTGGCCGACATCAACTGGGCACTGGATTATTTCCGGCTCAGCCGCGACCACCGGCTGCTGTTTGGCGGACGGGCAAGCTATTCCACGCTACCGCCGCCGAACCTGCGACGCACGATGTTGCGACGCATGACGCGGGTGTTCCCGCAATTGGCCGGCGTAAAACTGGAACACGCCTGGGGCGGCTTCGTCGACATCAGCATGAACCGGGCGCCGCACTGGGGCCGGCTGGGCAACAACGTCTATTTCGCGCAGGGCTTCTCCGGCCACGGCATCGCCGCCACCGGCCTGGCCGGACGCATCATTGGTGAAGCCATTCGCGGCCAGGCCGGACGCCTGGACGTATTCGCCGGCATCAAGCACCACCCATTCCCCGGCGGCCGCGCCTTCCGCACCCCGCTGCTGGTCGCCGCGATGGCCTGGTTCAAACTCCGCGACGCGCTGTTCTGAACCACGCCTTGTGGGAGCGGCTTCAGCCGCGATAGCTTCTGGCTTCGGTGACAGAGCTATCGCGGCTGAAGCCGCTCCCACAATGCACTGGCAATAAAAAACCCGCCGGAGCGGGTTTTTTATTTCTTTAGTCGCCCATCTGTTTTTGCAGATGTTCCCAGCGTTCCTGCGCGTCGAGCGTGCGCTCGGCGGTGAGGCGGGCTTCCATGCGCTCGAGGCCGATTTCGTCCCCGGTGTCCACGCAATAGCCGTAGCTGCCGTCATCGATGCGCTTGAGCGTGCTGTCGATCTTGTTGATCAACTTGCGATAGCGATCGCGGGTGCGCAGCTCCAGCGAGTTCTCGGTTTCGCGCGTGGCGCGTTCGGCTTCATCGCCGACGTCACGCACTTCTTCCTTGAGGTTCTCGATGGTCTGCTTGGACTCTTCGATCAGGTCGCTCTTCCACTGCAGCAGGCGCTGGCGGAAATACTCGAGCTGGTACGGACCCATGTACTCCTCGTCCTGGCTCGGCTTGTAGCCTGCCGGCAGCACAACGCGCTGGCGCGCCACGGCAAGCTTGACCCGGTCCGGGCGCGGCTTGCTCGGCTTCACGTAGCCGGCGCGCACGCCGATCTCCCGTTTCGGCGGCGCTGGCGCGACCGCGACGGGTGCCGGTGGAGCCGGCTTGGCGCCGGACTTGCCAGCCGCCTTGGCCGGGGCCGCCGCCTTGACTGGCGCCGGCTTGGCCGCCGGGACTGGCTTGGCCGCGGGGGCAGCCTTGGTGGCGACTACGTGGAGCGGCGCCTTGGCAGCCGTCTTCGCCGCCGGTTTTGCTGCGGGTGCGGGAACTGTCCTCTTCACTGGCTTACTAATGGGTTTGGCAACGGGCTTTGCAGCTTTGCGCGGTGCGGCTTTCTTGACCGGCTTGGCCGGCGCTTTCTTGGCAACAGTCTTGATAGGCTTCTTCACTTGTTTGGCTGGGGCTTTCTTGGCCGCAGATTTCTTGACGGGCTTGGCTGCCTTCTTGGCCTTGGGGGCAGGCTTCGCCTTCGCAGGCTTCTTGGCCGGCGCGGCGGGTTTCCTGGCAGCGGGTTTCTTGGAAGCCGATTTCTTGGCGACCGGTTTCGCAGCTTTTTTGGCTAGTTTCTTGGTGGCCACTCGGCAGGTCCTCTCTTTCCTTGAGACACAAAAGGCGGCGTGTTATAGCCTAGTCCTCGGCAAGCGGCAACATTATCCTCATACCCATGGCCGCGCAAATGTTTAAATCCCTGGTCATCTGGCTGCTCCGCGGTTACAAGCTGTTGATTAGTCCGCTATTGGGACAGCGTTGCCGTTTCTATCCGAGCTGCTCGACGTATACCATGCAAGCGGTCGAACGCTTCGGCGTTCTGCGCGGAAGCTGGCTGGGTGCGCGACGGATCCTGCGCTGTCACCCATTCAATCCCGGCGGTTACGACCCGGTGCCCGACGAGTTTTCCGCCGCAGGCAGACCACACGCCAACGGACCTCGCGATGGCGATGGCGATGCCTGTGTTCATCACCATGATTGATCGCCCCGACGTCGTGGCGGCGTCCAGGGCCTTGTCCCGATGAACGCGGGCTTCGCCGCGATCGGCCTGTTCCTGGCGCTTGCCGCGGCCGAGGTTCCGCAGACCGTCCCGCAGGGCGGCTTGGTCAGGGGCCGCGTCGCGCCGGGCAGCCAATTGGCCTTGATCGTCCAGGGCGCGCCGACCGAATCGGCGCCGGCCAGTCGCCTTGCGGTGCGGGTCGCCGGCGACGGCCGGTTCGTGGTGGGCGTGGGTCGCGACGAAACCGGCCCGATCCAGCTCATGGCCACGGGGCCGGATCAGAGCCAGCACGTGCTGAGCATCGCGGTGGTGGCGCGTGACTGGAAAATCGAACGCATCGTGGGTGTTCCGCCAGCGACCGTCAATCCCCCACCCGAGATCGCCGCGCGCATCGAGCGGGAACAGGCGCAGGTCTCGGAGGCGCGCAAGCGCGACGACGCGCGCGAGGATTTCACCGCCAGTTTCATCTGGCCGCTCACCGGCCGGATCAGTGGCGTCTACGGCAGCCAGCGCGTGTACGACGGCACGCCGAAATCCCCGCACTCCGGCCTCGACGTTGCCGCGGCTGCGGGAACGCCCGTGCGCGCGCCGGCGGGCGGCGTCATCAGCTTCGCCCGACCCGATCTGTATCTGACCGGGGGCACAGTGCTGATCGACCACGGCCACGGCTTGAGCTCGAACTTCCTGCACCTGAGCCGCCTCGACGTGCGCGTCGGTGAGCGCGTCGAACAAGGCCAGGTCATCGGTCTGGTCGGCGCCACCGGCCGCGCTACCGGCCCGCACATGCACTGGGGCATGAACTGGTTCGGCGTGCGCGTGGATCCGCAGTTGCTGGTGGACCCGGCTATGAATCCTGCGGCGTCCGGAGCAAGCGCAACACCATCGCGATGATCGCGCCGGCCGCCAGCACCAGTACCGCCCAGAGTATCCAGGTCCGCTTCTTTTCCGGGTCGTAAGCGGTCAACGCCGCCTCGCCGCCCGCTGTTTGCATTGCGCCCAGGATGGCCGGCGCCGGCTGCCAGTCGCGGCCGTACTTGGCGCGAACCTGGCCGACCAGCGCATCCAGGGGAAAGTTGCTGCGCCGGGCAACGGGGCTACCCGCGGCGACGACGAAAGGCGGCTTGCCGTGGGTGAGCAGCAGCCACCGTTCCGGCCGGTAGGACATCTCCAGTACCGGTGTTTCCGTCAGTTCGATACTGGGCTCGACGCGCCACTCCTGGTGCCGGGTGAGCGCGATGTCCATGGACTCGTTGTCGAGCGCGACGCCGCCGCCGCGCAACCGGAAGGCAGTCATCTGGCCGATGTAGGACCAGTCGCGCTCGCCCTCGTCGCGCGCGCTGACGCTGAAATTGGCGATAGCGTTGTCGTCGCCCAGGGCGATGTTCAAGCGTTCCACCGGAACCCGCGCGGGCAAACGATAGACGTAGCCGCGTCCGTCGCGGCG
>JBAZBG010000317.1:0-3765 GCA_041671585.1 Arenimonas sp.
TTTTCGGGGTATAGCGCAGCCTGGTAGCGCGCCTGCTTTGGGAGCAGGATGTCGAGAGTTCGAATCCCTCTACCCCGACCAATTTTGCAGTTTGTTGGTGACGCGTCAGGTGGCTTCAGTGCACAATTCCGGTTCTGGGCGCCCGTAGCTCAACTGGATAGAGCATCGGACTTCTACTCCGTAGGTTGGGGGTTCGAGTCCCTCCGGGCGCGCCAAATCGTTTCAATGGTGGATGTAGCTCAGTCGGTTAGAGCATCGGATTGTGATTCCGAGGGTCGCGGGTTCGAATCCCGTCTTCCACCCCAGTCACTGATTGCGGCATAATGCCGCGTCGGCTGCCGTACCGGCAGGAAAGGTTTTGGGCCGTTAGCTCAGTTGGTAGAGCAGTTGACTCTTAATCAATAGGTCGAAGGTTCGAATCCTTCACGGCCCACCAAACTTTCCTGTTCAAACGGCACCCGCGCATGACAATGCGAAAGTGGCGGAATTGGTAGACGCCCAGGATTTAGGTTCCTGTGGGGAAACCCGTGAGAGTTCGAGTCTCTCCTTTCGCACCATCCGTTGGCTGCGCGGGACGATTCGGATCCATGGGTTTTTTCTTTTTATGGCGCCCTGAAATGGCGCGAGGCCGGAGTAACAATGCAAGTTTCCCTTGAGAACACCACTTCCCTCGAACGTCGCATGACGGTCAGCCTGCCTGCCGAACGCCTCGACGGCGTGGTTGGCAAGCGCCTGCAGGAAATCGCCCGCACGGCCAAGCTCAAGGGCTTCCGGCCGGGTCGCATCCCGCCCAAGGTCATCGAACAGCGCTACGGTTCCAAGGTGCGCGACGAGGTCCTGGGCGAGCTGATTCGCCAGTCCTTCGACGAAGCCATCCGTCAGGAGCACGTGCAGCCGGCGGGCAATCCCGACATCAAGACGGAAACCAAGGGCGAGGATGGCGAAATCCGCTATACCGCGACGTTCGAGGTCGTCCCGGAATTCGGGCCGATCGACGTCACCACCTTGCAGTTCAACCGCGTCGTTGCCAGCGTGGACGATTCCGATATCGACACCATGCTCGAGACCCTGCGCCAGCAGCGCCAGGAATGGCACCCGGTCACCCGTCCGGCGCAGGCCGGCGACCTGGTCCGCGTCGAGACCCATGCCAGCACCGGCAGCGAACGCTTCCCGGCCGAGGGCACGGAGCAGGGCGCAACGGTCATCGGCTCCGGCGCCATGCTGGCCGAGATGGAGAGCCAGCTGGTCGGCATGAGCACCGGCGAGGAGCGCGACATCGACGTGTCCTTCCCGGCCAACTGGCGCGTGCCGCAGATGGCCGGCCAGACGGTCAAGGTGTCGGTCAAGGTCACCCAGGTTGCCGAATCATTCATTCCGGAAATCGACGAAGCCTTCATCAAGAGCTTCGGCGTGCGCAGCGGCAAGCTGGACGTATTCCGCAAGGAAGTCCGCGCCAACCTCGAGCGTGAGTTGCGCGGCGCCCTGATGAACCGCCTGCGCGCCGAAGTGGCCCAGAAACTGGTCGCCACCTACGCCAACATTGAAATGCCGCCGCGCCTGGTCGAGTTCGAAGCCCGCCAGATGGCCCGGACCACGGCTGAAAACGCCCGCCAGCAGGGCCAGGTCAATGTCGCCGAGTCGCCCGAGCCGTTCCTGCAGCCAGCCCGCCAGCGTGTCGCCGCGGCCTTGCTGGTCGGCGAAATCGCCCGCCAGAACGACCTGACGCTGGACCCGATGCGCGTGCGCGAAACCATGCAATTGATTGCCTCCACGTACGAAGATCCGAACCAGGTCATTGAACTCTACCGAAACGACCCCAATCTGATGCGTAACCTGCAGAATCGGGTGATGGAAGAGCAGGTGATCGATTGGATCGCCGAGCGCGCCAACGCCAGCGAGCAGACTTTGAGCTTCGCTGACGTGATGCGCCCAGCTGCCTGAGCCACACGCAGCCTACAACGGAGAGTTGAATGGATCAGGTTAAGGCTTTGAATCTGGTGCCGATGGTGGTCGAACAGACCAGCCGCGGCGAGCGCGCGTTCGACATCTACTCCCGCCTGCTCAAGGAGCGCGTGATCTTCCTGGTCGGCGGCGTGGATGACTACGTGGCCAACGTGATCGTCGCCCAGTTGCTGTTCCTGGAAGCCGACAATCCCGAGAAGGACATCAGCCTGTACATCAATTCGCCGGGCGGCATCGTCACCGCCGGCCTGGCGATCTACGACACCATGCGCTTCATCAAGCCGGACGTGAGCACCATCTGCGTCGGCCAGGCGGCGAGCATGGGCTCCTTCCTGCTGGCGGCCGGGGCCAAGGGCAAGCGCTACATCCTGCCCAACTCCCGGGTCATGATCCACCAGCCTTCGGGCGGCACCCAGGGCCAGGCCACGGATATCGCCATCCAGGCCAAGGAAATCCTGTACTTGCGCGAGCGCCTGAACCAGGAATTGTCCGCCAACACCGGCCAGCCGATCGAAAAGATCGCCGCCGACGTGGAGCGCGACTATTTCATGAACGCCGCCGAAGCCAAGGCCTACGGCGTGGTCGACGAAGTGCTCGACCGCCGTCAGGAAGACAGCGTCCAGCCAGGTTGATCGGCCTCCCAATCCTGCCCTCCGTACCCGGGGCGCTCCTCACGGAGCGTCGACCGGCACCCGTGGCAGCCTGTGCTATTCTCATTTCGAACCCGTTTCGCGCCCCCAGGGCAGGGCTATGACGCATGACTGACGACCGTCTCAGCCGTTCCGGCGACAGCAGCAAGATTCTCTACTGCTCCTTCTGCGGCAAGAGCCAGCATGAGGTGCGCAAACTCATCGCCGGCCCCAGCGTTTTCATCTGCGATGAATGCGTGGAGTTGTGCAACGACATCATCCGCGAAGAGCTCGAGGAAAAAGCCCACGCCGCGCGCAGCCACTTGCCCAAGCCGCGGGAAATCCTCGAGGTGCTCGATCAATACGTGATCGGCCAGCCGCGCGCCAAGAAAACGCTGTCGGTCGCCGTCTACAACCACTACAAGCGCATCGAATCGCGCTTGAAGAACGACGACATCGAATTGTCGAAGTCCAATATCCTGCTGATCGGACCGACGGGTTCGGGCAAGACGCTGCTGGCCGAAACGCTGGCGCGCATGCTCAACGTGCCGTTCACCATCGCCGATGCGACGACGCTGACCGAAGCCGGCTACGTCGGCGAGGACGTCGAGAACATCATCCAGAAGCTGCTGCAGAAATGCGATTACGACGTCGAGAAGGCGCAGAGCGGCATCGTCTACATCGATGAAATCGACAAGATCTCGCGCAAGTCCGAGAACCCGTCGATCACCCGCGACGTGTCCGGCGAAGGCGTGCAGCAGGCGCTGCTCAAGCTGATCGAGGGCACCGTGGCCTCGGTGCCGCCGCAGGGCGGGCGCAAGCATCCGCAGCAGGAATTCCTGCAGGTCGACACCCGCAACATGCTGTTTATCTGCGGTGGCGCCTTCGCCGGCCTGGACAAGATCGTGCAGCAGCGCAGCACGGAAGCTGGCGGCATCGGTTTTGGCGCCAAGGTCAAGAGTTCCGAGCGCAAGGCGGACGTAAGCAAACTGTTGTTCGACGTCGAACCAGAAGATCTCATCAAGTTCGGCCTGATCCCGGAATTTGTCGGCCGTTTGCCGGTGGTTGCCGCACTTGAAGAGCTGAATGAAGACGCGCTGGTGCGCATCCTGACCGAACCCAAGAACGCCATCACCAAGCAGTTCAAGAAACTGTTCGATATGGAAGGGGTCGA
>JBAZBG010000318.1:0-3763 GCA_041671585.1 Arenimonas sp.
TCGGAACAGGCGCAACGCCATTACAGTTCGCTCAACTACACGCATGTCGCACGCGCCGTGGCGGCGCGTGGCATCAACCTCCTGGTGCACAAGGTCGCAGCGCAGCCTGGCGGTTCGCGGTTGAGCCTGAGCTGCAATCCCGACCTGAGCTTCGACCTGCTCGACGAGATCGCCGCGCGCGGCCTGCCCAGACCCCTGACGGTGGCGGAGGTCGATTCCCACTTGCCGTACATCGATGGAACCGCGGCGGTGGATGCCGATTTCTTCGATCTGGTTCTGGAGCTGCCCAGTCCGGCGCCGAAGCTCTTCGCGCTGCCGAGGCAGCCGGTCAGCGATGCCGATTTCGCCATCGGCCTGTACGCCAGCACGCTGGTCAAGGACGGTGGCACGCTGCAGATTGGCATTGGCTCGCTGTCGGATGCGCTCTGCCACGCGCTGATCCTGCGCCATTCGCGCAATGCCGAATATCGGGCCATGCTCGAGGCGCTGTCACCGGGACTGGCGGACAGCGCGCTGGTGCGGGAGGCCGGCGGCGCCGATCCTTTTGCGCTCGGTCTTTATGGCGCGAGCGAGATGGTCAACGACGGTTTCATGCGCCTGCAGCAGGCCGGCATCCTCAAGCGACGGGTGCTGGAGGATGTCGAAGCGATGCGTCGGATCAATGCCGGCCGCGCATCGTCGGATGACCTGCAGGCCCTGGAGGCGCACGGGCATTGGCTCGACGGCGGCTTCTATCTTGGTTCCAACGACCTCTACCGCTGGTTGCGCGAGATGCCGGCCGAGCAGCTGCGCGGGCTGGGCATGACCCGAATTTCCCACATCAACGAACTGTACGGCGGCAACGAAGTACTGGAGCGTCTGCAGCGGCGCGACGCGCGTTTCTTCAACACCTGCATGATGATGACCGGAATGGGCTCGGCGGTATCCGACGCACTCGCCGATGGGCGTGTGGTCTCCGGCGTCGGCGGCCAGTACAACTTCGTAGCGATGGCGCATGCCCTGCGCGACGGCCGCTCGATCCTGTTGCTTCGTTCCAGCCGCGAGCAGGCAGGCAGGGCCTGTTCCAACGTGATCTGGAGCTACGGCCATTGCAGCATCCCGCGCCATTTGCGCGACGTAGCGATTACCGAGTACGGCATCGCCGACTTGCGCATCGCCAGTGACGAGCAATGCAGCAAGGCCATGCTGGCGATTGCCGACGCGCGTTTCCAACCTGGCCTGCTTCGAGAGGCAGTCCGCGCCACGAAGCTGGCCGGTGACTTCCAGCCACCCGCGACCTGGGCACGCAATACCCCGGCCGCGCTGCGCGACACACTGTCGCCGTTTCGCCGCAACGGACTGTTGCCGGACTACCCGCTCGGCTGCGATTTCAGTGCGGAAGAACAACGCCTGGTGCGCGCCCTGGGCTGGCTCAAATCGGCGACAGCCACCCGGCGCGGCAAGCTCACGACTTTGCTCAGCGCGCTGCGTCACGGCAAGTCAGCCGACCAGGCCGCCGTGCAGCGCATGGGCCTGGACGCGCCACGCCGCTTCGGCGAATGGATCGAATCGCGCCTGGTCGCCCTCGCGCTGAATCGCACCGCCCGCTAACCCTGCCGCCTCTTGTAGGAGCGGCTTCAGCCGCGATGCACCCTGCTTTCAATACTGAAGCCAAGCCGAAGCTTCGCGGCTGAAGCCGCTCCTACAAGGCGTTAGTGGGGTTGTTTGGCGGCGGCTACTACGGCTTCGACGGTGATGCCGAAGTGTTTGTAGAGGGCGTCGATCGGCGCGGAGGCGCCGAAGGTGTCGATGCCGACGACAGCGCCGTCGAGACCCACGTATTTGCGCCAGTAATCGGTTACGCCAGCCTCGACGGCCACGCGCCTGCGGCAAGCGGACGGCAGCACGCGTTCGCGCCATTCGGCGGGCTGGCGGTCGAAGTGATTGGGCGATGGCATCGAGACCACGCGCGCCGGCACGCCCTCGCCGGCCAACTGGCGCGCGGCCTGCATCGCCAGCTCGACCTCGGAGCCGGTGCCGATCAGGATCACGTCGAAGCGGCCGTCGGCCGGCTCGTGCAATACGTAGCCGCCGCGAGCGATATCGGCGACCTGTTGCGTCGTGCGCGCCTGGTGCGCCAGATTCTGCCGGCTGAAGATCAGGCAGGTCGGCCCGTCGCGACGTTCGATGGCACGCTGCCAGGCCACCGCCGATTCCACCGCATCACAGGGGCGCCAGACATCGTTATTGGGAATGTAGCGCAACGATGCCAGGTGCTCGACTGGCTGGTGGGTGGGACCATCCTCACCCAGGCCGATCGAGTCGTGCGTGAAGACGTGGATCGCCCGGGCCGGGATCAGCGCGGACATGCGCAGCGCGTTGCGCGAGTAGTCGGAGAACACCAGGAAGGTGGCGTCATACGGAACGAAACCGCCATGCAGTGCCAGGCCGTTGCTGATCGCGGACATGCCGAATTCGCGCACGCCGAAATAGACATAGTTTGCGTCGGCGTCCTTGGAGGTGACCGACTTGCTTCCTGTCCACAGGGTCAGGTTGGAATGGGCCAGGTCGGCCGAGCCGCCGATCAACTCCGGCAGGTGCGGAGCGTAGGCTTCAATTGCCATCTGCGACGCTTTTCGCGACGCGACCACGGGGCCTTCGCTCTGCAACTTCGCCGCGTAGGCCGCAGCCACATCGGCAAAGTTTTCCGGCAACTCGCCATGCGAACGCCGCACCAGCTCATCGGCCAGCTGCGGATGATGTTTGGCGTAGTCATCGAACAAGCGGTTCCATTCCTCTTCGCGCACCAGCCCGGTATTGCCGGCGCGCCAGCCATCGGAAATAGCCTGCGGGATATCGAACGGCGCGTACGCCCAGCCCAGTTGCGCGCGCGCGGCGGCAACTTCATCCTTGCCCAGGGGCGCGCCATGCGCGGATTCCTTGCCCTGTTTATTTGGCGCGCCGAAACCGATCACCGTGCGGCAGCAGATCAGCGTTGGCTTGTTTGCTTCGGCCTGTGCGGTTCGGATGGCCTGGGCCACTTCGACCGGATCGTGGCCGTCGACACTGCGAATCACCTGCCAGCCGTAAGCCTCGAAACGGGCCGCGGTGTCGTCGGTGAACCAGCCGTGCGTGTTGCCATCGATGGAAATCTTGTTGTCGTCCCAAAAGGCGATCAACTTGCCCAGCCCCCAGGTGCCGGCCAGTGAACAGACTTCGTGCGAAATGCCTTCCATCAAGCAACCGTCGCCGAGGAACACCCAGGTGTAGTGATCGACGATCTCGAATTCCGGACGGTTGAAGCGCTGTGCGAGCAATTTTTCCGCCAGCGCAAAACCAACGGCATTGGCCAGGCCCTGGCCGAGCGGTCCGGTGGTGGTTTCGACGCCCGGGGTTTCGCTGGCTTCCGGATGCCCTGCAGTCTTGGAATGCAGCTGGCGAAATTGCCTCAGTTCCTCGAGCGGCAGGTCGTAGCCGGACAAATGCAAGAGCGCGTACTGCAGCATCGAGCCGTGGCCATTGGACAGCACGAAGCGATCGCGATTGAACCACTTCGGATTGTTTGGGTTGTGGCGCAGGAAATCGTTCCAGAGCACCTCGGCGATATCGGCCATGCCCATGGGCATGCCTGGATGGCCGGACTTGGCCGCCTCCACAGCATCGACGGCAAGGAAGCGGAGGGCATTGGCTAGATCGCGGCGGCTGGGCGTCGGCATGGGTCAGGGCTCGAGAAGGTGGGGTGCGCTGCGGGCGGCGGGCCAGCGCAGGCGGTCTATTTTCCCTG
>JBAZBG010000319.1:0-3760 GCA_041671585.1 Arenimonas sp.
GCAGGATGGCGATCCGATCGCGCGCCGCCGCAACGCTGCGCCGGTGCAGGAAGTACAACAGGGTCAGCCCGACGATGCCCGCCAGCAGTCGCGGGTCGCTCAGAGTCAGTTCCGAGAACCGTTGCGATCGGAACAACAGATGGATCGGACTGAGCAGCGCGTCCAGCAACGACTCCGGTCTGAAGCGCAGATCCGCCCAGGCAACGGGCAATGCATCCGGCGAGTTGAAGATATTGTTGTAGTACGGAAAGAACGGGTTTCCCCGCTTTTTCCACAGCAGCCAGCCCCAATAGCCGTACGTGCTTACGAAGCCGATGACGCCGCCCGCCGCCAGGCTGCACAGGCGCCACAGTCGCTTCTGCCACCCGGGGATCGCCAGCGCCGAGCAGGCCAGGCCAATGCAGTAGAAGAAGGCGGTCAGCTTCAGGCCGGCAATTGCGCCGGCCACCAGTCCGGCGGCGAACCAGTACGAATCCGTGGCGGGCCGGTCTCTGCCCAACAGCAACCACAAGCTGCCGAGAATGCCCGCCGCCACGAAGCCATCGTTCATGCTCAGCGCGAGCGTGGAGTACGTCGCCGCGCCGGTCAGCGCCAGCAGCGCCAGTACGGCCTGGCTAGTGCGCGTAGGCCGTTCATTGCTGAGCGCCTTGTGCAGCCGCAGCAGGACATACAGCGCCACGATGGTGGGAACCGTCAGCCACGCGCTGGCCCAACGCGGACTCAGCCCGGAGGTGACGATCAGGTAGAGAGGCACGTCGAGCAGCGGGTTGTGCCAGCTCTGCAACTGGGCCGGTGCGACGTCGATGTCCATGCGCCCGGTGAACCAGGCATGCACGTTATACAAATGGTAGTTGCGCAGGTCCCAGTTGGCGTCGAAACCGAGCAGCAGCATGGCTATGATTGGCAGCAGCACCGCCAGCCCGAGGATCCAGAGCCTGTCCGCGACGGTGTCTGCCTTGTTCTCTGGGAGCATTGCACATGGCCGACCGGTGGAGTGCGGCAGTCTAGCAAGCACGCGCTGGGGCGAACGCACGCCCCCGGCCAAAGGTCCAGGTACCGCCGATCGGGCGTGCAGCTACAATAGCCCCCTCAAGATTGCACGAGGCCGTCTCCATGACCGTAAGCACCGCCCGTCCGGCGCACCGAAGCGCGATGGACAAGCTGTATCCGTCCGCATCCGAAGCACTGCAGGATATCCTGCACGACCGGCAGACCATCGCCGTCGGCGGGTTCGGTCTGTGCGGTATTCCCGAGGCCCTGATTGCGGGTCTGCGCGATAGCGGGGTCAGCGAGCTGACTGTGATTTCGAACAACGCCGGTGTCGACGGCTTCGGGCTCGGCCAGCTGCTGAGCACGCGCCAGATCCGCAAGATGATTTCCTCCTACGTCGGCGAGAACAAGGAATTCGAGCGGCAGTACCTGGCCGGTGAGCTGGAGCTGGAATTCAATCCGCAGGGCACGCTGGCCGAACGTTTGCGCGCCGGCGGCGCCGGCATCCCGGCGTTCTTCACGCGCACCGGCTACGGCACCATCGTGGCGCAGGGCAAGGAAACGCGCGAGTTCGACGGCCACGAGTACGTGATGGAAACCGCGCTGCACGCCGATGTTTCGCTGGTGAAAGCGTGGAAGGCCGACAAGGCCGGCAACCTGGTGTTCCGCAAGACGGCGCGCAATTTCAATCCGGCCTGCGCGATGGCGGGCAAGGTGTGCGTGGCCGAGGTCGAGGAGATCGTCGAAGTCGGCGCCATCGATCCCGATCACGTGCACCTGCCGGGCATCTATGTCGACCGCCTGGTGCACAACCCGCATCCGGAGAAACGCATCGAGCAGCGCACGGTGCGCGCGGGATAGTGCTTGCCGGTGATTGCAGGAATCGCGGCTCAAGCCGCTCCCACACAGCGAATACTGGAGAATTGAGATGGCCTGGACCCGCGATGAAATGGCGCAGCGCGCCGCGCAGGAACTACGAGACGGCGCTTACGTGAATTTGGGCATTGGGTTGCCAACGCTGGTTGCGAACCATATCCCCGTCGGGATGGACGTCTGGCTACAGTCCGAGAACGGCTTGCTCGGCATTGGCCCGTTTCCAACCGAGGACGAAGTCGACGCCGACCTCATCAACGCCGGCAAGCAAACGGTCACCGCGCGCGCCGGCGCCAGTTATTTCGGCAGTCACGATTCGTTCGCGATGATTCGCGGCGGACACATCGACCTGGCGATCCTTGGCGCGATGCAGGTCACCGACCAGGGCGACCTCGCCAACTGGATGGTGCCGGGCAAGATGGTCAAAGGCATGGGCGGCGCGATGGACCTGGTCGCCGGCGTCAAGCGCGTGGTGGTGCTGATGGAGCACGTGGCCAAGGACGGCGGCCACAAGATCCTGCCGAAGTGCAACCTGCCGTTGACCGGCGTGGGCGTGGTCAATCGCATCATCACCGAGCTCGCCATCCTCGACGTCACCCCCGACGGCCTGCGCCTGGTCGAAGCCGCCCCGGGCGTCACTGAAGACGAGCTCCGCGAAAAAACCGGCTGCCCCATCAAGGGCGCGGCCTGAGGGGCGCGGCCGTGGTTGGGAATCGCGGCTGAAGCCGCTCCAACATTGTGGGAGCGGCTTTAGCCGCGATTCCCAACACCGCCTCAACACACTACTCCCCCACCACCAACGACTCCCGCCCCGTCAACATCGCAAATTCCCCCCGGCACCACCGTCCTGCATGCCTGGAAAAATACGCAGCCGCATACCGGCTGCCATCCGGGTCGCCGAAAAACCCCAGCGGCATCGACGGAAACGGCGCACTGCAAGCCAGTTCTCCGCGTTCATCGACGACCGGCTGGCCGCTTTCGTCCAGCACTTCGACCTTCATGCCCAGTCCACGGCAGGAAATCTCGCCGCGCCACACGGGCAGCAAGGGCGCGCCCAGTGCGAAGCAGGCGAGGGTATCGCCGCCGGTGCTGATCGGCGACAGCAGCACGCGTTCCTTGATGTTCTGATAGACATGATCGTAGCCGGCGGGCGACAGCGCCGCGCCTGCGGTGAGTATCGTTTTCAGGCTCAGCAGGCGGTGCGATTCCCGGGGCGCCAGCCCGGCGCGCGCGGAGGCGTCCAGCCAGTAATTGTGCAGGCCAAGCACGCTGATGCCGTACTCGTCGACCAGGTCCCAGAGCGCCGGATCGTTCGGCGGAAATTCGGCGCCCGCATGCAATACCAGGGTCGAACCAATGGCCAGGCTGGACGCAAGCCAGTACCAGGCCATCGAATCGTTGCCGGCGTGGAAGAAGATCTTGTCTTCTCGTTTCAGGTCGACATGCAGCACCAGCTCTTTCAGGTGCTGGATCAGCGTGCCGCCGGTACCGTGCAACAGCACCTCGCTGGTGCCGTCGGGCATGCGCGCGTAGGTCAGGTACAGCGGATGCTCGAAAGCGACCGGCGTGAATTCGAGTTCGGCATCGGCGAACGGTGCGATCCATTCCGGCAACGCGAGCGTGCCTGCTGGTGCGCTGGAAGGCGCGACGTGACTGGCGATAAAGACAACCGTTTCGATCGGCGGCAGCGCCGTTTCCAGACCGGCGGCTTGCTCGCCGATGAACAGCATCTTCGGCGTCAGCGCCGCGATCACCCGGGCCGCATCTTCCGGCGCCAGGCTGGCGGGGCAGGCGAACCAGGTTGCGCCGAGGCTGGCCGAGGCCAACATCGCCATCAGCGCATCGGGCACGTTCGGCAACACGGCCGCCACCCGGTCGCCGGCCACGACGCCACTCG
>JBAZBG010000320.1:0-3751 GCA_041671585.1 Arenimonas sp.
ATGCGGTGGATCTTTCGGAAGACGCACTGGCGCTGGCCCGGGAAAATGTGGAACGGCTGGAAACGCCCAATGTCCGGGTGTTGAAGTCCGACCTGTTTCGCGAGCTGGACGGCGAGGTGTACGACCTCATCGTGACCAATCCGCCCTATGTGACACACGCCGAAACCGATGCCTTGCCGAAAGAGTACTCGCACGAACCGGAGATGGGCCTGCGTGCAGGCGACGACGGCCTCGACCTGGCGCTGGAAATCCTGCGCGACGCGCCGGCGCACCTGTCGGAGAACGGCTTGTTGATTTGCGAAGTGGGCGAGAGCGAACAGCACCTGATCAAGTTGCTGCCTGAACTGCCGTTCGCCTGGGTAGAGTTCAAGGTCGGCCAGATGGGAATTTTCGTGCTGGAACGCGAAGACTTGCTTGCCCATCATGGCAAGATCAAGGCGCTGGCCGACGCGCGGCGCTAAGTCGGCCCCGACCAACACCACAGACGCTTCGCTGCCATCGTCCAGGATCGAGAATCGTGTCGAGCAACGCTTTCGGAAAACTGTTCACGGTCAGCACCTTCGGCGAAAGCCATGGGCCGGCGATCGGCTGCGTGATCGATGGCTGCCCGCCAGGACTGGCGATCGCGGCCGACGAATTCGTCCATGACTTGTCGCGCCGGGCCACCGGCAAGTCGCGGCACACCTCGCAACGTCATGAAGCCGATGAAGTGGAAATCCTGTCCGGCGTATTCGATGGCAAGACTTCCGGCACGCCGATTGCCTTGCTGATCCGCAACACCGACGCGCGCAGCAAGGACTACGACAAGATCGTCGAGCAGTTCCGTCCCGGCCATGCCGACTACACCTACTGGCAAAAATACGGCATCCGCGATCCGCGCGGTGGCGGTCGCAGTTCCGCGCGCGAGACGACGATGCGGGTTGCCGCGGCGGTGATCGCGAAGAAATGGCTGGCGGAAAAATTCGCCATCCGCATTCGCGGCCATGTCGCGCAGATCGCCGAGGTGACGCCACGCAACTTCGACTGGAACGCGGTCGAGGGCAACGCCTTCTTCTGGCCGGATGCGGCGCAGGTTACCGAGCTGGAAACGTTCATGGATGCGCTGCGCAAGTCCGGCGATTCCGTGGGGGCGCGCATCAACGTGGTGGCCGACAACGTGCCTCCGGGCTGGGGCGAGCCGGTCTACGGCAAGCTCGATGCCGAACTGGCTGCCGCGATGATGAGCATCAACGCCGTCAAGGGCGTCGAGATCGGCGCCGGTTTCGGCAGCATTACCCAGAAGGGCAGTCTGCATCGCGATGAGATGACCCAGGCCGGATTCCTGAGCAATCACGCCGGCGGCGTGCTCGGCGGGATTTCCAGCGGCCAGCCGATTACTTGCTCGGTGGCGTTCAAGCCGACATCCAGCCTGCGATTGCCCGGCCGCACCGTCGATGTCGAAGGCAAAGAAGTCGAAGTGGTTACCACCGGCCGCCACGACCCGTGCGTCGGCCTGCGCGCCACGCCTATCTGCGAAGCGATGATGGCGTTGGTGCTGATGGACCAGGCGCTCCGGCATCGCGCCCAGTGCGCTGATGTCGGCGAAGTTTTCCCACGTATCCCAACCCGTCCCGAGGAATGATGAGCACTCCGGTTACCGTTGCAGTTGTCGGCGCCACTGGCGCCGTGGGCGAAGTGATGCTGTCCATCCTTCACGAACGTGGCTTTCCAGTGAAGCAATTGATCGCACTGGCGAGCGCGCGCTCGGCCGGGCAGGAAGTGTTCTTCGGCACCGAGCCGGTGACGGTGCGCGACCTTGCCACCTTTGACCCGACCGGCGTGGACGTGGCGTTGTTTTCCGCGGGCGGCTCGATCTCCAAGGAATACGCGCCGAAGTTTGCCGCCGCCGGCGCCATCGTCATCGACAACAGTTCCGCGTTTCGCTACGACGACGACGTGCCGTTGATCGTGTCGGAGGTCAACCCGGAGGCGATGAAGGTGATTCCGCGCGGAATCATCGCCAACCCCAATTGCTCGACCATGCAGATGCTGGTCGCCCTGGCGCCGATCCATCGCGCCGTCGGGATCGAGCGCATCAACGTGGCCACCTACCAATCGGTTTCGGGCGGCGGCCGCTCGGCGATGGAAGAGCTTGGCCGGCAGACGGCCGACATCCTCGCGTTCAAGGACGCCAACCCGAAGCGCTTCCCGGTGCAGATCGCCTTCAACCTGATTCCTCAGATCGACGACTTCCAGGACAACGGCTATACCAAGGAAGAGATGAAACTGGTCTGGGAAACGCGCAAGATCCTCGGCGACGAAGCCATACAGGTGAATCCCACGGCCGTGCGCGTTCCTGTCTTCTTTGGCCATTCGGAGGCGGTGCACATCGAAACGCGGCGCAAGATCAGCGCCGAGGCGGCGCGGGCCTTGCTCGAGAAGGCGCCCGGGGTCACGGTGGTCGACGACCGCCAGGCCGGCGGCTATCCGACGCCGGTGACGCATGCCTCGGGCCAGGACGCGGTGTTCGTCGGCCGCATCCGCGAGGACATCTCGCACCCCCGGGGGCTCGATTTGTGGGTGGTTTCCGACAATATCCGCAAGGGCGCGGCGCTAAATGCGGTACAAATAGCTGAGCTCTGGTTGAAAAATCGCGCGTAAACGGTTATTCAGCATGAGATATACGCTCTGCCCCGGCCCCCGCCGGAGGCATGAGTCCAAGTTTCGGGAGAGCTCCAAGTGAACAACCGGCATCTGACCCTTTCCCTCGCCGTGGCCCTGGCCATCGCGAGCCCCTGCGTCTCCGCCATGGGTCTCGGCCAGCTTCAGGTGAAATCTGGCCTGTCCCAGCCGCTGGTGGCCGAGATTCCAATCATCTCGGCCACGCCGGCCGAGCTCGACCAACTGGATGTGCGCCTGGCCTCGCCCGAGGCGTTTGCCCGGATCGGCCTGGAGCGGCCCGGCGAGCTGACCGCCAACCTGCAGTTCAGCGTCGGCAAGAACGCCAGCGGACAGCCGGTGATCCGGATCACGACGCCGGACCGATTCAACGAGCCGTTGTTGAGCTTCCTGATCGAAGCTAGCTGGGGCAAGGGCACCGTCACGCGCGAGTACACCGCGCTGATCGACCCGCCGTACATTGCGCCGGCGGTGATCCAGCCGATGGTCACGCCAAGCATCGCCGCCGCGCCACGACCGGCGCCAATCGCGCCGCCGATTGCTGCCGCGCCAGCACCGGAACCCGCACAGACCCAGCCCGCCGCGGAACCGGAACCCAGCGAAGTTACCGAGACGCCCGCGCCGCGGCCGATCGCCCAGGCGCCCGTGCCGACGCCGGCGCCTGCGCCAACGCCACCGCCCGCACCCAGGCCGCAGCCGAGACCGCAGGCTGTCACGCCGCCGGCTCCACGGCCGGCGCCGGCGCCAGCGCCAGCGCCGGCCCCCACGCCGGCAGCGGAACCTGGCCAAGTCGCGGTCAAGCCCGGCCAAACCCTGTGGAGTATTGCCGACACCGTCCGGCCGGATCCGAGCGTTTCGATGAACCAGATGATGGTGGCGCTGCTGCGCGCCAACCCCAGCGCTTTCGACGACTACAACATCAATCGGCTCAAGAGCGGCTCGGTGCTGCGCGTGCCGGGTCAGGAAGAGGTCAACAGCCTGTCGGCCGACGAAGCCGCGGCGCTGGTCAGCCAGCAGGCTGCCGCCTGGCGCTCGCCGCGCCAACCCGTGCCGCAGCCTGAGGAAAGCAGCGCCGACCAGAACATCGCGGTGA
>JBAZBG010000321.1:0-3748 GCA_041671585.1 Arenimonas sp.
TTGATGTCCACACGGAGCAATTGATCTTCATCGACAGGGCCTTCGGAGACTCCAACCTGCAGCTCAGCCGAGGCGCCGCGATGACTCAGATCGTGATCCGGGGCAAGGCGCTGGACGGTACCGTCGATATTCCGAATGAGATTTCCCGCGGCGTGCAGGGTCGGTTCGCAAGAATGTATTTGCCATCCGACGCGACTGCTGGCTCGCCTTCGCCTTCGCCGAATCCGGCACCGGCGCCGGCGCCGGCCACCGTCGAGGCCGAGGACCCTGCCGGCCTGCCGCCGCTGCGTTTCAACATCGCCGATTTGCGCATCGGCCAGGCTCAGCTGGGCAAGGCTGAGTTGATCACCACGCCAATACCGACCGGCCTGCGCGTAGACAAGTTCCAGACTCAGGCGAAAAATCTCAGCTTGAATGCGGCCGGCGAATGGGTGCGCAGCGGCAGTGGTTCGCGCTCCAACTTCCGGCTGGACTTCAATGCCAATAGCCTGGGCCAGATGCTCGACGCGCTGGGCTACGTCGACATGGTCCAGGACGGCAAGACCAAGGCCACGCTGATTGGCAGCTGGCCGGGCTCGCCGGGCGCATTCAGCCTGGCCACGTTGAGCGGCACGCTCAAGGCTGAAGTCGGCGAGGGCCGGTTGCTTGATGTCGAACCCGGAGGCTCCGGCCGCATCCTGGGTTTGATCAGCCTCGCTGAAATTCCCCGTCGGCTGTCGCTGGATTTCAGCGATTTCTTCAAGAAGGGATTTTCCTTCAATACCGCCCAGGGCGATTTTGTTTTCAACGATGGCAAGGCGCGCACCGAAAACCTGCGCATCGACGGGCCGGCGGCGGAAATTCGCGTCAGCGGCAGCACCGGTCTGCGCGAGCAAGTCTACGATCAACGTGTGGAGGTGTTGCCCAAGGCCGGCGGCATTCTGCCGGCAATTGGCTTGATCGCTGGCGGACCCGCGGGCGCGGCGGTCGGTGCGATGGCGCAGGCGGTCCTGCAGCGGCCGCTCAAACAAACGACTCGCGTCGTCTACCGCGTTACCGGTCCGTGGCAGAAACCGCTGGTGAAAGTCATAGAGAAAGGGCCGAGCCGCGCGCCCGCAACCGATGCCGGCAGCGGTTCACCCGCGCCCGGCCAACCCTGACAACGAGAGCACGATGAGCCAGACGCTAGACCTTGCACAATCCCGGCTGCTGTCGCCTTCGGGCATGGGCCTGTCGGAAATCGATCATGCCTTTTCCCGCTTGATGGGGCCCGGCGTCGATTTCGGCGATCTGTATTTCCAGCACAGCCGTCGCGAGAGCTGGACGGTGGAGGACGGCATCGTCAAGGACGGCGCGCACTCGATCGAACAAGGCGTCGGCGTCCGCGCGATCAGTGGCGAGAAAACCGGATTCGCCTATTCCGACGATATCCGCAGCGATGCGTTGATCGAATCGGCGGCAGTGGCGCGGGCAATCAGCCGCGACGGCGGAACGCATGCCGCCGGCCGGCGCGTTGCCGTTCCCGGTCGATCCTTATATGCGGCGCAGGATCCGATCGAGGGCATGGCGCCGGCAGCGAAAGTAACCGCGCTGCGCGAGATCGATGCGTTCCTGCGCGCGGCCGATGCGCGAGTCAAACAGGTGATCGTGAGCCTCACCGGCGCGGTCGATACCGTGCTGATCGCGCGCAGCGACGGCGTGTTGGCGGCCGATGTGCGCCCGCTCGTGCGTTTCAACGTGCAGGTGTTCGTGGAAGAAGACGGGCGTCGTGAATCGGGGTATGCCGGCTGCGGCGGACGCTATTCGTACCAGGACCTGTTTTCCGATGGCAAGCCGCAGGCGACTGCGCAGGAAGCCTTGCGCCAGGCCTTGGTAAGTCTGCAGGCGGTCGATGCACCGGCCGGCGTCATGCCGGTGGTGCTCGGACCTGGATGGCCAGGCGTGCTCCTGCATGAAGCGGTCGGCCACGGGCTGGAGGGCGATTTCAATCGCAAGGGGACCTCCGTTTACTCCGGTCGCATCGGTCAGCGCGTCGCTGCGCCCGGAGTCACGATTGTCGACGACGGCACGCTGGCGGGGCGCCGCGGTTCGCTCAACATCGACGACGAGGGCACCGTCACGCAGTGCACGACCCTGATCGAAGACGGTGTGCTGCGCGGTTACCTGCAGGACACGCTGAATGCACGGCTGATGGGCATGGCGCCGACCGGCAACGGCCGCCGGGAAAGCTTCGCGCACCTGCCGATGCCGCGCATGACCAACACCTACATGCTTGCCGGTGCGCACGATCCGGCAGAAATGATCGCCTCGGTGCAGCGTGGACTCTATGCGCCGAATTTTGGCGGCGGCCAGGTCGACATCACCAGCGGCAAGTTCGTGTTCTCAGCCAGCGAGGCTTACCTGATCGAAGACGGCAAGATCACGCGTCCGGTCAAGGGCGCCACCCTGATCGGCAACGGGCCGGAGATCATGAATCGCGTCAGCATGATCGGCACCGATATGCAGCTCGATGCCGGCGTCGGCGTCTGCGGCAAGGACGGCCAGAGCGTGCCGGTCGGCGTCGGGCAGCCGTCGCTGAAGATCGATGCCATGACCGTAGGCGGCACCCGCGCGTGATCGGCGCTGTTGTGGGAGCGGCTGACCAGACATTCGTCTGTTGCAAGCCAGCCGCGATGAATCCAGGCCAAGGCATCGCGGCTGAAGCCGCTCCCACAAGTGCCGCTCCCACACAAGGACGGTCAGGCTTCGTCGGGTTTGGCTTGCATCAGTTCGCGCAGTTCGCGAAAGAGTTCACGAAAGGCGTGCGGCGGCTTGTTGCGCAGTTTTTCTTCGCGGGCGTTGCGGGCCAGTTGGCGAAGATGCTGGCGATCGGCGTGCGGGTATTCGTCGAGCAGTTCGGTGAGCGCGTTGTCGCCGTCGGCGATCAGGTGGTCGCGCATGGCTTCGATGCGGTGCAATGCGGCCGTGTCGCGGCGCGAATCGGCCTTGTCGTGCTCCATCGCGGCACGGATCGCCTCCAGCGTCTCGTCGTCCTCGCGGCGCAATTTCTTGGCCAGGAAACCGACCTGCCGCTTGCGCGCTATTTGCGCGGTGATGCGCTGTGCGGCGATCGCCAGCGCCAGCAGGTCCTCGCTGAGCGGCAACTGCGCCAACCGGGCCGCGGGTTGCTCGACCAGGCGATGGGCGAGCTCCAGCACGGCCAGCGCTTCGCGGCGAAGATCGCCACGGCTGGGGCCCAGATAGTCGCCTGAATCTTCGTCAACGCCGCGCATTCGGTTCATCATTCCTCGGGAAACACGCATAGTATGAGCATGAGCATCGACATCACCAAATCCGGCGCAATCCAGGATTCCGAACGGCTGGCTGGTTTGGCCGGTGAAGTGCTGCGACTGGCGGCGGCGCGCGGCGCCAGCCAGGCGGAAGTCTCGATCAACGAGGACACCGGCTTGGCGGTCAACGTGCGCATGGGCGAGGTGGAAACCGTCGAGCGCACGCGCGATCGCGGTGTTGCCCTCACCGTTTATTTTGGGCAACGCAAGGCCAGCGCCAGCACCGCCGACCTGCTGCCTTCCAGTCTGATCGCCACCGTGGAACAGGCTTGCGCGATCGCGCAATTCACCGAGGCGGACCCGGCCGCGGGCCTGGCCGATGCCGGGCTGATGGCCACCGACCTGCGCGAATTCGACCAATGGCACCCGTGGGCGATCGATGCCGAACACGCGATTGCCCTGGCATTGACCGCCGAGGCCAAGGGCCGCGATGCCGATCC
>JBAZBG010000322.1:0-3746 GCA_041671585.1 Arenimonas sp.
AGACATCATGACCGGGGCGGCGGCGGTGACGCCGAACTTCTCTTCGATGGCCTTGACCAGCTCCATCACTTCCATCAGGGTCTTCGCGGCAACCGCTTCGACGATCTGCTCATTGGAAAGGGACATTGTGTTTACCTCTGGAATTATCTGGGTTGATGTTCAGTAAAAATCGATCTGATGGATCGCGGGTGGTCTCAGGCCGGCTCGGCCTGCGTTTCTTCGACAACGGCTTCGCCGCCACCTTGCTGGTCGGCCACGGCACGGACGGCGCGGGCAAACATGCTCGCGGGTTCGGCCAGGACGCGTGCCAGCATGGCCAGCGCCTGCTCGCGAGTCGGCAGGGACGCGATAACGTCCACATGCGACGCGGGATACAGCTTGCCGCCCATTGAAACGACCTTCGCCTGCAACTTGTCGTTGCCCTTGGCGAATTCCTTGATCAGACGACCGGCGGCGCCGGGGTCTTCCTGCGAGAACGCGTACAGCAGCGGACCGACGAGGGCGTCTTTGACGCATTCGTATTCGGTACCGGCAACGGCGCGCGAGGCCAGCGAGTTCTTGACTACTTTCAGGAACACGCCGGATTCGCGGGCTTTCTTGCGCATCGCGGTCATTTGTCCGACCGTGGTGCCCGCGTACTCGGCAGCAACCAGCGAGTGGGCCGATGCGGCGACTTCCGCAAGCTCGGCGACCACTTGTTGCTTCTGAGACAGATTGAGAGCCATTGCACTCCTCCTATTGAATTCCGCTTGCGACTCCTGCCGCTTGCGGTCCTGGGGCGACACCAGTCCATCGGTGCCGGGGACGCCGACGGCGTCCACGTGGTGGCCTTTCCAGGCTGGCTCTCACCAGCTAACTCCAGATCGGCGGCACCATCTGCGCAGGCCCTGCTTCCTTCGAAGCACGGATTAAACGATCCCGCTTGTGGCGACGGCGATTCCTTGCCAGTCGTGCGTCCTTGCCCGACGTCGTCACGCGCTGACCGCACCTGCGGTCTTTGATGGCTCCCGTTCGCTTCCGCTTACGGGCGCCTTCAAAATTTTCCGACCGGGGCGACACTCCCGGCCGTTTTACTCAGTTATCGATAGGCGAATTACTTCGCGATCGAAAGTGAACTTTGGTCGATAGTGACGCCGACGCCCATGGTCGAGCTCAGCGAAATCTTCTGCAGGTACTGGCCCTTGGCTGCGGACGGCTTGGCCTTGACCAGGTCCGCCAACAGCGCGTGCAAGTTGTTGCTCAGTGCTGCCGCGTCGAACGAAGCCTTGCCGATCGTGCAATGGATGATGCCGGCCTTGTCGGTGCGGTAACGCACCTGGCCTGCCTTGGCGTTGCGCACGGCGCCAGCGGCGTCCGGCGAGACGGTGCCGACCTTCGGGTTCGGCATCAAACCGCGCGGGCCGAGAACCTGACCGAGCTTACCGACGACGCGCATGGCGTCCGGGGTGGCGATGACGACGTCATAGTTGATGTCGCCAGCGAGCATCTTGTCGGCCAAATCGTCCATGCCGACGATTTCCGCGCCAGCAGCCAGCGCTTCGTCAGCCTTGGCGCCCGGGGGGCAGAACACGGCGACGCGAACGCTCTTGCCGGTGCCGGCGGGCAACACGGTCGAACCGCGAACCTGCTGGTCGGATTTCTTGGCATCGACGCCAAGGCGAACGGCGACGTCCACGGACTCGACGAACTTGGTCTTCGAGTTGGACTGGATGATCTTCAGTGCCTCGTCCAGGGAGTACGGCTTGCCCGGGGTGACGAGTTTCTGCAGTGCCTTATAACGCTTCGAGATACGTGCCATGTCTTAGCCCTCCACCACGAGGCCCATGCTGCGAGCGCTACCGGCGATGGTGCGCACTGCTGCATCGAGCGTAGCCGCTGTCAGATCGGGTTCTTTCGCCTTGGCGATTCCCTCGAGCTGGGCGCGGGTCACTTTGCCGACTTTCTCGGTGTTCGGGCGCTTGGAGCCCGAAGCGATGCCGACGGCCTTCTTCAGCAGCACCGTGGCCGGGGCCGTCTTGGTGATGAAGGTGAAGGTACGGTCGGAATAGGCGGTGATGATGACCGGGGTCGGAAGACCTGGTTCGAGCTTCGACGTCGCGGCGTTGAAGGCCTTGCAGAATTCCATGATGTTGAGGCCGCGCTGACCCAAAGCCGGGCCGACGGGCGGGCTGGGGTTGGCCTGACCGGCCTTGACCTGCAGCTTGATGTAACCAACTACCTTCTTTGCCATTTGAATCTCTCCTCGGGTTCGAACGCCTGCACGTCTGGGACTGCGGGGCTCCCCGTTACTCCAGGAATTTGTCGTGTCCTGGCTTCACGCACTGCAAACTTGGGTACAACTTTCTTGAAACTTTTCAGATCCGGCTTGGCGGTTCGCGATTGACAGCGCAAACCTCGACTGGACCTATTCGTTATGCCTTTTCGACTTGGCTGAACTCGAGTTCGACCGGGGTGGAACGTCCGAAGATCAGAACCGCCACGCGCAGGCGACTTTTCTCGTAATTGACTTCTTCGACCGTACCGTTGAAATCGTTGAACGGACCGTCGCAAACACGGACCAGCTCGCCGGGCTCGAACAACACCTTCGGCTTGGGCTTGTCGACGCCATCCTGGACCCGGCGAAGAATGACGTCCGCCTCGGAATCCTTGATCGGCAGCGGCCGTTCGCGCGTGCCGCCGATGAAACCCATGACCTTGGGCGTTTCCTTGATCAGGTGCCAGCTCTCGTCGTCGATGCGCGGAATGCCGGCCTCTTCGTCGGTTTCGATCTGGACCAGAACGTAACCCGGAAAAAACTTGCGTTCGGATTTGCGCTTCTGTCCGGCACGCATTTCCACCACTTCTTCGGTCGGCACCAGCACCTGGCCGAACTTCTCCTGCATGCCGGCGCGCGCAATACGCGTATCCAGCGCGCGCTGCACCTGATGCTCGAAGCCCGAGTAGGCGTGAACCACATACCAACGCTTGGCCAAGTCAGACTCCTCAGTTACTCAACAGCAGCTTGATCAGCCACGAAATCACAAAATCGAATCCGGCAAGGATCAGGCTGATGATCATCACGACCAGCAACACGACACCAGTAATGCGCGTGGCTTCCTGCCGGGTCGGCCAGACCACCTTGCGCAGTTCGAACAACGACTCCGAGAAGAATTCACGGCCGCGCAGGCCAACCGCGGTCAGGGAAACGATTCCCAACGCTCCGGCGAACCCAAGCACGACGAGCAGGCCACGAACCGGCGCGGGCCAAGTCGGCAAGAAATAGAACACCGCCACGCCCGCTGCGGCGACCAGCGCCGCGAGTACGTACTTCAACAGGTCGGCGGCACTGGTACCTGGGGCTACGTTGCTTGCTTTGGTATTCATTCCAACTCTTGCCGGTTTGCACCGAAGTGGGCCGTCTGCAGAAGCATTCGACCTTGAAACATGGCGGGCCAGGTAGGACTCGAACCTACAACCTGCGGTTTTGGAGACCGCTGCTCTGCCAGTTGAGCTACTGACCCAAGATCCTGGCTTGCTAAAACCTGTTCCCGAAAATGGCAGCGGCGGCTTGCGCCGCCCTGCCTTTTCAAGAGCAAGAAATCCGTGCTGACGGGCGGTCAGAACCGCCTGCCGCGCGAGGGACTTCTTACTTGAGCACCTTGGCCACGACGCCGGCGCCGACGGTGCGGCCGCCTTCGCGAATGGCAAAGCGCAGGCCTTCGGCCATCGCGATCGGGGCGATCAGATTGACCACCATCTTCACGTTG
>JBAZBG010000323.1:0-3739 GCA_041671585.1 Arenimonas sp.
CGCAAGCCGAGCCCGCCGAGCCGCAAGCAGGCGACTGCGTTGGCTGGCGACATCGAACGCGACGTCAATTTCCTGATCGCCAACTGCAAACTGGAGCCCGCGGCCGACGCCGCGCTGCACGGCATCATCGGCAAGCTGTTGCAGGGCGCGCATGCGGTGAAGGCCGATCCCGCCGATCCGGCAGCGATCGTGACGCTGCGTGCGGCGCTGGCGGAGTACGCGCGCACGTTCGACGATCCGGCGGTGAGCGAGTAGATCGCTGAGCGGGTGCGGAGGGGTATCGCGGCTGGCTTCTAACAGACGCATGTCTGGTCAGCCGCGAAGCACATGGATGTGCGAGTGCCGCGTGAGGCAGGATGCCGAAGCGGCCTCCTACAAGGGAACTTTACGGACAGCTTTCGCTGACGATCTGGGTGAGGCGTTCGAGTTCGGACTTGCGGTAGGCGGCGGTGTCGCTGAAGGCGGACAGCACGGCCGAGGCGGCTTCCTTGCGCATGGTTCGCCAGCGCGCGCAGGCGGCGCTGTCGGACAAGCGCACGCAACTGTCCTCGACCCAGCGGCAGGTCAGCGCCTGGGCCGGCGTCAGCAGGTTCGGGTAGGGGTAATACAGCACGTACGGCTCGCAGCGCGGATTCGGGTCGTACGATTCGCTGTAACGCTCCTTGCCGTCATAACTGGTGCACCGGTACATCGGCGGTGGCGGAATCAACTCCCGGGCGGGCAGGTATTCGACCGGTGGCGGCAGCGGTTCAACGACCGCCGGCGCGGCGACTGGCTTGCTGGTCGACCCCGGCGCTGGGTCCTTCGGGCGCGCCATCTCGCGCACGCTGTCCTCACTGCCCTTGGGGCAGGGGTCGTCCTGCCAGGTGATCCGGCCCTTGCCGTCGGTGCAGCGGTGCAAGGTCACCGTGGCCTCGGTCGCATCGGCGCCGACGGCCGGCAACAAAAACGCTAAGCTGAGGGCATACCAAGCTTTCATGCCGGGCATTGTGCGACTGCTTGGCTGCCGCCGCCAGTTGGGGAGCATGATGGTCCGAGCCCTGTTTATCCTTGCTTTGGTTTTCTCTGCACCCGGTTTTGCCGCGGTGAGCCCCGCGCCGCCCCGTCACGAAGGCGACGGTCCGTACCCGCAGCTCATCCTGCGCGGCGTGACTGTCATCAACGGCACCGGCGCGCCGGCCTTCGGTCCGGCCGACGTGGTGATCGAGAACAACCGGATCGTCGACGTGGTGGCGGTCGGCAACGTCGGCGCGCCGATCAATGCCGGCGACCGTCCCAAGCTTGCGAGCGGCGGGCGCGAGATGGATCTGGCCGGACAATTCCTGTTGCCTGGATTGGTCGACATGCATGGCCACATCGGCGGCGAAGAGCAAGGCACGCCGGCCGAGTATGTGTACAAGCTGTGGCTGGCGCACGGCATCACCACGGTCCGCGATCCCGGCTGCGGCAACGGCATGGCCTTCTGTGCCAGCGAAACGAAGCGCAGCGCGGCAAACGCCATCGCGGCGCCGCGAATTTTCCCGTACGCGTTTTTCGGCACGGGACGCAAGACGCCCATCTCCAGCGCCGAGCAAGCGCGGCAGTGGGTGCGCGACATGAAGGCGCAGGGCGCGGTCGGCATGAAGTGCTTCGGTTATCGGCCGGAGATCCTGGCCGCGGCCTTCGATGAACTGAAAAAACAAGGCATGCGCAGCGCCTGCCACCACGCCCAGCTCGACGTTTCGCGGGTCAATGTGCTGACCACGGCCCGCTGGGGCCTGACCACCATGGAGCACTGGTACGGCTTGCCGGAAGCCTTGTTCGACGGACAGACCGTCGCCGCCTATCCCGCCGATTACAACTACCAGGACGAATCCCGGCGCTTCGGTGAAGCCGGCAGGCTGTGGGCGCAGACAGCGGCCCCGGGCAGCGAAAAATACGAAGCGGTGATCAAGGAATTGCTGGCGCTCGATTTCACCCTCGACCCGACTTTCACCATCTACCACGCCAGCCGTGACCTGATGCGCGCGCGCCGCGCCGATTGGCACGATCGCTACACGCTGCCCTCCCTGTGGAATTTCTTCGAGCCCAACCGCAACAACCACGGCAGCTTCTTCTACGATTGGGGCACCGAACAGGAAGTGGCCTGGCGCGATAATTACCGGCGCTGGATGGCCTTCGTCAACGACTACAAGAATCGCGGCGGCCGGGTGACGGTCGGCAGCGATGCCGGTTACATCTATCAGATCTACGGTTTCGGCACGATCCAGGAATTGGAGCTGCTGCGCGAAGCCGGATTCCATCCGCTGGAAGTGATTCGCAGCGCAACCCTCAGCGGCGCCGAGGCCCTGGGCGCGGCGGACCGCCTGGGCTCGATCGAGATCGGCAAATTGGCGGACATGATCGTGGTGGCGGAAAATCCGCTGGCCAACCTGAAGGTGTTGTACGGCACCGGGCACATCCGCCTGGGCGATGACGGCAAACCGCACCGCGTCGGCGGCGTGCGTTACACGATCAAGGACGGCATCGTCTACGACGCGGCGGTGTTGCGCGCCGACGTGCGCAAGCTGGTGGCCGATGAGAAGGCCAAACTCGGCATCGATGCGCTGCCGCAGCCGGGCGATCCCGCACCGGCGCCCAGGACATCGCCGTAAGGACGAGCGGCAATGATAAATATCGCAAGCAGCCTGGTCCGCAACGCCGCCTTGTTCCCGGACAAGGTGGCGATCCATTCCGGCAGCCAGCGACTGACTTTCGCGCAACTGGACGCGGCGGCCAGCCAACTGGCCAACGGACTGCGCGCATTGGGCATCGGTGCGGACGACAAGGTCGCGTTGTCCTGCCCGAACGTCGCGTATTTTCCGATCGCCTATTACGGCATCCTCAAGCTGGGTGCGGTGGCGGTGCCGCTCAACATCCTGCTCAAGGCGCCGGAGATTGCGTACCACCTACGGGATTCGAACGCTCGCGTGTTGCTGTGCTTCGAAGGCAGCGCCGATCTGCCGATGGGCCAGGAGGGCTGGCAGGCGTTCGGCCAGACCGACAGCTGCGAGCATTTTTTCCTCATGGGCAGCGCTCCGGCCCGGCCCGCCAGCATCGCCGGTTGCGCGACGCTTGCCGACCTCATGCGCGACCAGTCCGCGCACATCGATACCGCGCTCACCGATGCCAACGACACCGCAGTAATTCTTTACACCTCCGGCACCACCGGCACGCCGAAGGGCGCGGAACTATCGCATGCCAACATTGCGATGAATTCGCTGGCCTGCGTGGCGCTCACCAAACTCGACAGCCGCGATGTGCAGCTGATCGCCTTGCCCTTGTTCCACACCTTCGGCCAGAACGTGCAAATGAACGCGGCGGTGTTGTGCGGCGCTTCGATGGTGTTGCTCACGCGCTTCGACCCGGATGCAGCGTTGCAGGCCATGCAGGAGCACGCGGTTACCGTGTTTTGTGGTGTGCCGACGATGTACATCGGCCTGCTCAACCTGCCCGGCGCTGCCGAACGCCACGATCTCAAGCTCATCGCACGCAATTTCCGGCTTGGCATTTCCGGCGGCGCGGCAATGCCGGTGGCGGTGTTGCGGCAATTCGAGGAGAAGTTCGAGGTCGTGATCCTGGAAGGCTTCGGGCTGTCGGAAACCAGCCCGGTCGCTACCTTCAACCACCTGGATTCCGAGCGCCTTCCCGGCAGCGTCGGGCAGCCGATCGTCGGCGTGGAAGTGGCGATTTTCGACGAGTCGGGGCGGCCGGTGCCGGA
>JBAZBG010000324.1:0-3739 GCA_041671585.1 Arenimonas sp.
CTGGCTGGACTCGCGCACGCGCCCCGTTCGCGGTCATGGGAGCACGCAAGCATGAAGCCGGCGAACCGACGCGAACTGTTCGCCCGCCTGGCCGAACTCAATCCGAATCCGACCACCGAGCTGATCCACCACTCGCCCTTTGAATTGTTGATCTCGGTGATCCTGTCCGCGCAAGCCACCGATGTCGGCGTCAACAAGGCCACGCGCAAGCTGTACAAGGTGGCCAACACAGCGGCCGCGATCCTCGCGCTCGGCGAAACGCGGTTGAAGGAGTACATCAACACGATCGGGCTGTTCAACACCAAGGCTGCCAACGTGATCGCCACTTGCAGGATCCTGGTGGAACGATACGGCGGTGAAGTCCCGAACGACCGTGAGGCGCTCGAGTCCCTGCCCGGCGTCGGCCGCAAGACGGCAAACGTGATCCTGAATACGGCCTTCGGACAGCCGACCATCGCCGTCGACACTCATATCTTTCGCGTCGCCAACCGCACCGGCCTGGCGCCCGGGAAAACGGTGCGCGCGGTGGAAGACAAGCTGATGAAGGTCGTGCCGCCGGAATTCCGGCTCAATGCCCACCACTGGCTGATCCTGCACGGCCGCTATGTGTGCAAGGCGCGCACGCCCGACTGCCCCCAATGCGTGATCCGCGACCTGTGCGCCTATCCCAACAAGACCCAACGCCCCCCGTAGGAGCGGCTTCAGCCGCGATGGCTCCACCGCCCTCTCATGCAGGAGCGTTCTTGGTCGCGAAAAGCTATCGCGGCTGAAGCCGCTCCTACAGGGGCGCATCCTTCTTGCCTGTGCTTGCCTCTAGTGGAATGACACGCCCGCCTGGGCGGATCATGCTTGACTCCCTGAGGACCGCACCCACCCATGAATACCCTGGCCTGGACCGATGACCTGGTGGCGGCGCGCGCGGGCGACCCGGGTGCGCTGGAACGCGTGCTCACGCGCTCGCGCCAGGATCTTCGCCGCTATGCGGAGTACCACTGCCCCGTCAACGACGTCGAAGATGCCGTGCAGGAGTCCCTGTTCACCGTCTCGCGCAAGCTGATGGATCTGCGCCAGCTCGAATGTTTCGCATCCTGGCTGTTCCGCATCGTCAAGCGCGAATGCAATCGCTACAAGCGCGCGAAACGAATGCTGATGCAGGTGCCGATCACCGAAGACATCATCGGACCGAATTATCCCGAGTCGAAGGGCCTGGCCCGAGACGTGGCGCAGGCGCTCGAATCGCTGCCCCTGCACTACCGCGAGATCATCCTGCTGCGCGACCTGGAAGGGCTGACCATCGAGGAGCTGGCGGCGCAACTGTCCGTGACCCGACAAGCGGCCAAGGCGCGCCTGCACCGCGCCCGCAGCCTGGCCCGGGAATACCTGGAAGATTAGCCGTGCAAGTGCTCCGCGATCTTGAGCCTGCGGTCGAACTGCTATCCTGCGCGCATGGAAAATTTTCAACCCAGGCCGCGCATGGCTGATCGCTTTCGCGGCTTTCTGCCGGTGGTGGTCGACGTGGAGACCGGCGGTTTCGAATGCAACCGGCACGCCTTGCTGGAGATCGCCGCCGTGCCGATCGAGCTGGATCCCGAAGGGCGTTTCATCATGGGGCAAACGGTCAGCACGCACGTGGAGCCATTCCCGGGATCGGTGCTCGATCCCAGGTCGATGGAAGTCACCGGTATCGATGTCACTCACCCGTTCCGCGACGCCAAGCCCGAGCGCGAGGCGTTGGATATCATCTTCCATCACGTACGCATGGCGGCGCGCAAGGCCGAATGCCAGCGCGCGATCCTGGTCGGTCACAACGCCCCGTTCGACCTGGGCTTCATCAATGCCGCCGTCGCCCGCGTGGGGCACAAGCGCAATCCATTCCATCCGTTCAGCACCTTCGATACCGTCACCCTGGCCGGACTGGCCTACGGACAGACGGTGCTCAGCCGCGCGGTGCAGGCGGCGGGCCTGAGCTGGGACGATGGACAGGCGCATTCGGCGGTGTACGATGTCGAGCGCACCGCCGAGCTGTTTTGCGCGGTGCTCAATCGCTGGCGGCAACTGACGGAAATGGAGCTGCTCTGCACGACGAGTTAGCCTGCCGTCTCACACACTACACAAGGCGCAACACCCGCCAATTTCGAAGAAGGACTGAGCGATGATCTACGACAGCATCCTCGATACGGTCGGCCGCACACCAATCGTGCGCATCAATCGCCTGGCTCCGGCCGGCATCACCATGTACGCCAAGCTCGAAGCCTTCAATCCGATGTCCTCGGTGAAGGACCGGTTGGCACTCGGCATCATCCTGGATGCCGAAGCGCGCGGCGAACTCAAGCCCGGCCAGGTGGTCGTCGAAGCCACTTCGGGTAACACCGGCGTGGCGTTGGCGATGGTCTGCGCGGTGCGCGGCTATCCGTTCATCGCCTTCATGCCGGAAACCTTCTCCATCGAGAGGCGCAAGCTGATGCGCGCGCTGGGCGCGAAAGTGATTCTGACGCCTGCGGCGGAGCGCGCATCCGGCGCGGTAAAACGCACGGCCGAATTCGCCGAGCGGCATGGCGCCTTCCTGGCCCGCCAATTCGAGAACCTGGCCAATCCCGCTTTCCACCGTTCCACCACCGGGCCGGAAATCCTGCAGGATTTCGCCGGCAAGCGCCTGGACTGGTACGTCAGCGGCTATGGCACCGGCGGCACGCTGACCGGCGCTGGCGAGATGCTCAAACTGGCGCGCCCGGAGATCAAGATCGCCGTGACCGAACCGGCCGGCGCTGCGCTGTTGTCGGGCGGGGAGTGGAAGCCGCACAAGATCCAGGGCTGGACGCCCGATTTCGTGCCGGACCTCGTCAATCGAAAGGTCTACGACCGCATCGTGCCGGTCGACGACGTCCAGGCGCGCGACACGGCCCTGGCGCTTTCGAAGGACGAAGGCATCTTCTGCGGCATCTCCGGCGGCGGTACCTTTGCCGCGGCGCTGGAGGTGGCCAAGACCCTGGCCCCCGGCAGTGTCATGCTGGCGATGATTCCCGACACTGGCGAACGCTACCTGAGCACCTTCCTGTTCGAGGGCATCAACGAAGGGTCCGACGACGACTGGCTAGCCCAATTCGAAGCCCAACGCCGCTGATCCTGTAGGAGCGGCTTCAGCCGCGAAGCCCCTCCCCACCCGCCACCAAAAACGCCTCAATCCGCACCCCGGAAACCTCAAACCCCAACGCCACGCGCGCGATCCCGCGCGCATCCGGCACCCTTGCCATCGCCTCGCTGGTGACCAGGATTTCACCGGGACCGGCCAGGTCCTCGCCGAGCTTGCAGGCGCGATTGACCGCGTTGCCGAAAAAATCCTCCCCGGGCAGCACCAATATCGATCCATAGTCGACGCCGCAGGCGATACGAATATCCAGTTCATCGGATGTCGCTTCGTTGGCGGCATGGAAGGCATCATTGAGTTCGATCGCTGCCTGGATTGCATCGGCGACATCGGGAAACATGGCGAAACAATTGTCCGCCTCGAACTTCACCAGGGTGCCGCTGTAGCTACCGACGATCGGTTCGGCGGTCAGCTGCATCCTGCGCACCATCGACAGGTAATGCACGACGCCATAGCGATTGGACAGCTCGGAAAATCCCGACATGTCGAGCACCAGGACCGCCCGGTCGGCGCCAAATTCGGCCCACAGCTCAGCCTCCAGCGCACGTCGGCGACCCGGGTCGGACTCGCGCGAGTAATGCAGCAGCAGATCCT
>JBAZBG010000325.1:0-3722 GCA_041671585.1 Arenimonas sp.
GTGCGCAAGGCGCAGGGCGGCATGTTCAACAACGCCGCGCAAATCTGGAACCATAGCTTCTACTGGAATTGCATGAAGCCCGATGGCGGCGGCGAGCCGTCCGGCAAGTTGGGCGATGCGATCACCAAGACCTTCGGCAGCTTCGCGGCGTTCAAGGAAGAATTCACCAAGACGGCGATCGGCACCTTCGGTTCCGGCTGGGCGTGGCTGGTGCAGCGTCCCGATGGCAGCCTGGCCCTGGTCAGCACGCCGAACGCGGCGACGCCATTGACCGGCAGCGACAAAGCCCTGCTGACCTGCGATGTCTGGGAGCACGCGTACTACATCGACTACCGCAACGCCCGCGCGAAATACGTCGAAGCGTTCTGGAACCTCGTGAACTGGGACTTCGCCACCAGCCAAATGTCCTAACCCACCGTAATGTGGGAGCGGCTTTAGCCGCGATAGCTGTCAATCTGTAGGAGCAGCTTTAGCCGCGATAGCTCTCAATCTGTAGGAGCGGCTTTAGCCGCGAGAGCTGTCAATCTGTAGGAGCGGCCTTAGCCGCGATAGTTCTTGCCTGAAAAGCTATCGCGGCTGAAGCCGCTCCTACAGGCTTGCTTCGGTCAGGCGGGTAGTGACGGGGGCAACTTGTTTTTCGCGGTTGAGGGCTTTGCCCACGCGCTGCAATGCGTTCGCGAGTTCCTGGGCGGTGTCGGCACGGAACGTTGCATGCCCGACCTTGCGGCCTACGCGTCGTTCCTTGCCGTAGTCATGCCAGTGTCCGCAAGGTTCGGTCAGCACGCCGAAGGGCTCGGGCAGTTCGCCGATCCAGTTCAACATGGCGGCATGGCCGAGCATGCGCGTGCTGCCCAGGGGCAGTCCGAGCACGGCGCGCAAATGATTTTCGAACTGCGAGGTTTCCGCGCCTTCAATGGTCCAGTGACCGGAGTTGTGCACGCGCGGCGCGATCTCGTTGGCCAGCAACTCGCCATCCTTGACGAACAATTCGAGTGCGAACACGCCGACGTAGTCGAGCGCCTCGCCCACGCGCCGGGCGTAGGCGATCGCCGCTGCGCCCGTGGCGTCGTCGACGTGCGCCGGCGCCAGGCTGGCCGACAGGACACCGCTCTCGTGCCAGTTTTCGGTCAGCGGCCAGGTGCGGAATTCGCCATCGCGTCCGCGCACGGCCACGACCGAAATCTCGCGCTGGAAGGGGACGAAATCCTCCAGGATCAGGTCGACCGCATGCGCTTGCGCACCCAGGGCCTGCCAGGCCGCGTCGACATCGGCCGCGCTCTTGATCCGGAACTGTCCCTTGCCGTCGTAGCCGAGGCGGCGTGTCTTGAGGATGGCCGGCACGCCGATATCCGCCACGGCGGCGTCGAGCTGCGCGCGCGAGCTGATCTCCGCGAACGCGGGCACCGCGATACCCAACTCGCGAAACAGACTTTTTTCGGCAAGGCGGTCCTGGGTCACTGCCAGCGCGCGCGGGTTGGGAAACACCGGAATGCGCTCGGCCAGCCAGTGCGCCGAATCGGCTGGCACGTTTTCGAAATCGAAAGTTGCCACGTCCACTCTCGCCGCGAATTCGGCCAATGCCGTCAGGTCGCGGTAATCGGCTTGCAGGCTCGGCACAAATTGCGCCGCGCAGGCGTCGGCAGTGGCATCCAGCACCAGGAAGCGCAGCCCCAGCGGTGCACCGGAAAGCGCAAGCATGCGGGCCAGTTGCCCGCCGCCAAGGATGCCAACGGTGGTCACGCCGGCCTCGGGTCCGGCTGGTCGAGCACGTCCTGGGTTTGCTTGCTGCGAAATTCGGCCAGTGCTGCCGCAATATCGGCGCTTGCAAGCGCAAGGATTCCAGCGGCGAACAAGCCCGCGTTGGCCGCGCCGGCGGAGCCAATGGCGAACGTGGCAACCGGCACGCCAGCCGGCATCTGCACCATCGACAGCAACGAATCCAGACCATTGAGCGACTTGCTCTGCACCGGCACGCCCAGCACCGGCAGGGCGGTCTTGGCGGCCAACATGCCAGGCAAGTGCGCGGCGCCACCCGCGCCAGCGATGATGACCCGGATGCCGCGACTCGCCGCGGTTTCCGCATAGCTGAAAAGCAAATCAGGCGTGCGGTGCGCCGAAACGACCTGCACCTCGCAGGGCACGCCGAGTTGTTCCAGCCGGGCCACGGCATGTTGCATGGTTTCCCAGTCGCTACGGGAACCCATGACGACACCGACTAAGGGCGCAGCGTTTGTGCTCATGGCGTCGTCTATGGTCGAGGCAACGAAGGAATTGACGACGGCGCCGGCCCTGCGGGCGAGCACCGATCGCGGCTAAGGGCGTATTCTAGACGCATCTAACCGCTGACTCTACGACCCCATGGACCGCAAGCTGCTCGACATCCTGTGTTGCCCTGCCACCAAGCAACCTCTGGCCCTGCTCAACAAGGCCGAGCTGCGCGCCCTAAACGACGCCATCGCTGCAGGTGGACTGAAGCGCGCCGATGGCAGCGCCCAGTCGGAGGCGATCAAGGAAGGCCTGATCACCCGCGACCACCAGACCATCTATCGGGTGGAGGACGGTATCCCGGTGTTGCTGACCGACGAGGGGATTGCCACCGCGCTGATCGCCGATTTTCCGCGTTGATGACCCCGCGTTGATCCGGCGCTGATCGATGAGCGGATTCGCACCCCCGGCCCAGGCGGCGATCGATTCTGATGTGGCGCGCGCCATGGCCGAGGACATCGGAACCGGCGACGTAACGGCATCGCTGCTGGCCGACGATACGCAGCGTGGCTACGTCATCGCCAAGGAGTCGGCGGTAATCGCCGGCCGGCCGTGGTTCGATGCCTGCTTCCTCGCGCTCGATCCGGCGCTGCGCATTCACTGGCAGGTCGCCGAAGGCGAACGCGTCGCGCCGCATACCGTGGTCTGCACGTTCGAGGGCCGCACGCGCGCACTGGTCAGCGCCGAGCGTTGCGCCCTGAATTTCCTGCAAACTCTATCGGCTACCGCGACCCGCACAGCCGAATACGTGGCCGCCATCGCGGGCACCGGCGCACGCATCCTGGACACCCGAAAGACCTTGCCCGGCCTGCGCCTGGCGCAGAAATACGCGGTGCGGGTCGGCGGCGGCAGCAACCACCGGATCGGCCTGTTCGACGCATTGATGCTGAAGGAAAACCATATCCACGCCGCCGGCTCGATCGCCGCCGCCGCGGCGCAGGCCAAGGCCCGTTATCCGACGCTACCGTTGATCATCGAGGTGGAAAACCTCGACGAACTCCAGCAGGCGCTGGCCACCGCCTGCACGCGAATACTGATCGACGATTTTTCGCTGGACGACATGCGCGAAGCCGTCCGCCGCGCCGCCGGCCGCATCCCGCTCGAGGTCTCCGGCGGTGTCGAACTGGCGCGCGTGCGCGAAATCGCCGAGACCGGTATTGATTGCATCTCCATCGGCGCGTTGACCAAGCATGTGCAGGCTGTCGATTTTTCGATGCGCTTGGGTGCATCGCCAACAGCCTGACCCTTCGCGGCTTTGTGGGAGCGGCTTTAGCCGCGATGCCGTTTGTAAAGAGCTATCGCGGCTAAAGCCGCTCCTACAAGCGGGAGCTAGCTCTTCATGATCAGGAGGGCGATTACGGCTATGGCGGCCAGGGTGAGCATGATCGATGCCCAGAGCTGCATCTTGTGCACGGTCGGAACGGCGGGCGCGGTTTTTACCGGCACCGGCTGTGGCG
>JBAZBG010000326.1:0-3714 GCA_041671585.1 Arenimonas sp.
CGTCCTGTTGATCAGCTTTGCCTCCGGGAGCGTTGCCGCGCCGAAGAAACCGGCCGTGTTGCCGCCGCCGGCGGCGCCCGCCGCGTGCGCCGATTTCTACAACCACGTCAATCACCCCTGGCTGCTCGCGCACCCGCTGCTTGACGGCGCGCAGAGCTACAGTCGCTGGGACGAACAGAATTCACTCGCCGAACAACGCACGCGCGACTTGCTCGCCAGGTCCGGCGCCACCAATCCGGGCGTCGCCTCGAACCTGCTGGCTGCACTCGTCGCCAGCGCGCATGACCAGATCAATCTGGACCCGGCCGCGCACCTGGCGGCACAACCCTTGCTCGCGCAGATCGACGCCATGCGCAAGCCGCGCGACATCCCCAAGGTCATTGCCGCCCTGCATGCGGCCGGCGTGTCGGCGGTGTTCGCCTTCGATGCGCTGCGCGATGCCCAGTCAGGGCAAGCGCGGCTGTGGTTCTATCCGGGCGGCTTCGGCCTGCCGGATCCCGCCTACTACATCGCCACCGACCCGGAGTTGCAGCGCGGCGTCGGGCTGTACCGGAATTATCTCGGCGAACTGCTCAGGTTCGCTGGCGTCAGCGAGGACAAACTTGCCGAGCAAGCCAACTGGGCCTTCGTGATGGAGCAATCGCTGGCCCTGTCGATGGGCCCGGCCACCAGTGAAACCTTCATCATCGATCCGGCGCAGAAGAACAGTTATCCGGCGCGCGTGATGACCGATTTCACCAAGGCGCAGGGACTCTCGCCGACGCAGATCAGCGTCCAGCAGCTGGCCTTCTTCCGGGCGCTGGACACCATGCTGGAGAAGCCTTCGGTTCCGCAGTGGAAGGCCTACCTGCGTACGCAGGTGGTCCATGCGCTGGCGCCGGCACTGGCCAACGACCTGCGCCGGCCCTACCTGGCTGCGCTGAACATGGTCCCGGCAGGCGCCGTCGCCACGCCCGCGTCGGAACGGCTCGCCGAATTGACCCGGCGGGAGGCGGCGGAATTGCTGAGCGCCGCCTACGCGGAGAGCTACCTGAGCAGCGCCGACCAGCAACGCGCCGAAGCGATCGCCGAAGCCGTCCGTGCCGCCATGGGCCGGGCGCTCGAACGCGCTGCCTGGCTCAGCCCGGAAGGCAAGGCCGCCGCCCGGACCAAGCTTGCGGCGATGCGGCTGGCCATCGGCAAGCCCACCGATCCAACCGCATTCGCCGGTTTGACCCTGGACCGGACCAGCCATGCCGGCAATGTCCTGGCGCTACGGCGCTGGAATCGCGCGCGATCCCTGGCCCGCCTCGGTGGCGCGCCGTGGCCGTCATCGCCGGTCAGCCAGACCCAGCCCGCCATCGGTTACCAGGCTGGCGAGAATCAACTCATCGTCAGCGCGGCGGCATTGAGTCCGCCGGCGTTCGACGGCCTGTCCGCCGCCAACAGCTACGGCAGCCTGGGAGCGCTACTGGCGCAGCAGATGAGCCTGGCCTTCTCCGATTTCACCGGCAACGACGGCTTCGCGCTGGCATCGCGCCAGGCCGGCCTGATCGCGCAATACAATGCCTACCCTGTTGCCGGCATGGCCATGGTCAACGGCGTGCGCATGCAGCCGCAGAACGCCGCCGACCTGGCGGCCATGGAAATTGCCTGGGACGCGTTCAACGCGCAGGGCGCGGCGGACCTGATCGCGCAGCAGGACTTCTTCCGCGCCTGGGCTGCGGTCTGGGCGCGCCAGGACACGCCCTCGGCACTGGTGGCGGCACAGTCGGTGTCGGTCTTCGCACCCGCGAAGTGGCGCGTGAACGGACCGCTGGTGAACACGCCGGCCTTCGCGCAGGCGTTCGCCTGCAAGCCCGGTCAGGCGATGGTCAGCGCCAACCCTGTATCAATCTGGCGTTGACATGCTGGAATTTCGTCCCGGCCAACGTTGGTTCAGCAGCGCAGAACCCGAACTGGGTCTGGGCACGGTGCTGCGCCTGTCGGGGCGCCAGGTGCAGATCGTCTTCACCGGGTCGGGCATGCTGCGCAACTACGCGATCGGCAGCGGCCCGCTGCTGCGCGCCGCGTTTCGTCCGGGCGACCGCGTGCACATCGACGGCGTGGGCAAGGTCGTCGAACGTTTTGAAGTCGATGGCGGCCTGATCCGCTATCACTGCGGCGCCGAGTGTTTCGCCGAAGGCGAACTGGACGCCGAGCAGCCGGTGTCGCAGGCCGACGCCCGCCTGCTGGCCGGACGCCTGGACCGCAATGACCGGTTCGAACTCCGGCGCGAAATGCTCGAGCGCCGCGCCAGCGCGCGCGCGCACCCCGCCTGGGGCGTACTGGGCGCGCGTATCGACTTGATTCCGCACCAGCTGCGCGTGGCCGAAGTGGCGGCGGAGCGGCGCATCCCGCGCCTGCTGCTCGCCGATGAAGTCGGCCTGGGCAAGACCATCGAAGCCTGCCTGATCACCGCCCAGCTCATCGCCAACGGTCGCGCGCGCCGCGTGCTGATCCTGTTGCCGGAGAGCCTGGTCAACCAGTGGTTCGTCGAATTGCTGCGCCGCTTCAATCTGCCGTTTTCCATTTACGACGAGGAACGCTGCGAGTCGCTGGAAATGGGCGAGCCGGGCGGCGACGGCGCAGGGCGGAATCCATTCGACGACGAACAACTGGTCATTGCATCCGTCGATTGGCTGTCCACGCACGCCAAGCGCGCAACGCAGGCGCTCGCCGCGTCCTGGGATCTGCTGCTGGTCGACGAGGCGCACCACTTGACCTGGAGGCCGGATTTCAAGAGCCCGTCGTATGCGCTGGTCGAGGCGCTGGCCGCGCAGACACCCGCCTTGTTGCTGCTGACCGCGACGCCGGAGCAACTCGGCCTCGGCGGCCATTTCGCGCGCCTGCGGCTGCTCGATCCGGCGCGTTACACGGACCTTGAGGCATTCATCGCCGAACAGCGCCATTACGTGGAACTGTCGGCATTGGCCGAACGCCTGCTGGCCAGCGACCGGTTGACCGCCGGCGACATGGAAACCCTGGCGCCCTTGTTCCCCGAAGAAGGCGACAGTCTGTCGCAGCGGCTGGCGCGGATCGCCAGCGGCGACCCGCAGGCTCGCGATTCCCTGCTTGCCGATCTGATCGACCGCCATGGCACCGGTCGGGTGATGATCCGCAACCGTCGTGTCGCGGTCGGCGGCTTCCCGCAACGCATCGCGCACGTGCAAATCCTGCCCGGCAACGACGACCTGGCGTATCCGGGCAAGCTGCACGCCGAATTCGAGCATGACCTCGGCGACCTGCACGACGAACCGGCGCACGACTACAAGAACGACCCGCGCACCGACTGGCTGCTGGCCAAGCTCGATGCGATCGCGCCGGCAAAGGCGCTGCTGCTGTGCCGGACCCGCGCCAAAGTGCAGGCGCTGGAGGAAGCGCTGCGCCTGCGCAGCGGCTTGCCGGTCGCACGTTTCCACGAAGACATGAACCTGCTGCAGCGCGATCGCAACGCCGCCTATTTCGCCGACCCGGAAGGCGCCCGGCTGTTGATCGCGTCCGAGATTGGCGCGGAAGGACGCAACTTCCAATTCGCCCAGCATCTGATTTTCTGGGACCTGCCCTTCCATCCGGACATGCTCGAGCAACGCATCGGCCGCCTGGATCGCATCGGCCAGCTCGGCGAGGTGCACCTGCACGTCGCGGCGGTCGCCGGCAGCCCGCAGGAAGTATTGCTGCGCTGGATGCACGAAG
>JBAZBG010000327.1:0-3704 GCA_041671585.1 Arenimonas sp.
CGGCTTATGGCACCAACTACCACACGCTCAGTCCGCCGCAGCGGGTCATGGCGCGCTTGCTGTATCTGGGCGCGCTGGTCGCCGCGATTTTTTGCGGACTGGCTGCCATGGCGCTTGGCGCCTGGGCCGTGAAACTGTTGTTCGCCTGAAAAAAAAGCGGCACGCGCGGCTTCAGGGGACCGCGCGTACCGGCGTTGCACCCGCGCCACGCGGGGTGGGGCAGCACGAATCGAATCAGCGTTCGATGACGAAGTTGATCGGCACCAGCGCCTGCGCTTCGATCGGCCCGCCGTTTTGCAGCGCCGGGATGAAGTGCCAGCGCGCCAGCACGAACTTCAACGCGGCGTTGTCGAGCAGCTTCGAACCGCTGCTGGTCTCAATGACCGCACTGACCGGACGGCCTTGCACATCCACCAGCACCCGCAACACCACCTCGCCGGTCAGGCCGCGACGCAGCGCCTGGAGCGGATAAGGCGGCGGGGGCGCGACATCGGCGCTGATCTGGACGAACGCGGGCGGCGGCCTCGTCTCGATCGTCTCGATCACGGCGTCGTCGGCGACCGGCTCCACGTAGTTGTCGATCGGCGACACGGTGTTGTCGACCGGATCGGCCTGCGGCTGCGCCGGCTGCTGGCGGACGACCGGCGTGGCCGGTCGCGGCGGTGTAAGCGGGAGCACGGGTAGCGGTGGAACGATCTCCACCGGCATGATCATCGTCATCGGCGGGTCCTCCAGGACTTTCGACGGCGGTGTTTGCGTGGGCAGCAACAGCAGCATCAGGACCAGCACATGCACGCTGATGGCGACGCTGGTGGCGGCGATCCGTTTGGGATCCAGCGACAGTTGCGGAAAACGGGCTTGGGCTCGATCCATGGCTCACCTCCGGGTTGGCTTGAACGAGCAAACGTCCGGCGGTTGGGTGTGGGGTTAAATTGTTTGGGCTAGGATGGCGCCGGGTGTGGAGGAGTGCGGAGATGGACAAGCGCGCATGGCTGATCGTGCTGCTAATGCTGCTTCTGGCCGCCTGCAACCGGGGCCGGGACGACGCCACCGGCCGCGCCGCGCCGCCGCCCGCGCCGTCGGGCTTTGGCAACGGCGAATCGGCGCAGACCGAGCGCACCTGGGTCGGGCTGCTGCCCTGCAGCGATTGCCAGGGCATCGATACCCGGCTGGTGCTGCGCGCCGAAGGCGGTCGTCGCGACTACCTGATGACCGAAACCTATCTGGGCGGACCGGGCAAGAACACGTTCAACCGAGCCGGTACCTGGACCGAAGTCACCGAGTTGGTGGATGGCGAACCGGTGACGATGTATATACTCGACCCCGATCGGGCGGGGCAGCGTTTTTCGCTGCAGCCGGACGGGGCGCTCGAACTGCTCGAAGGCGACGCGCGCTCGCAGGGCCTTGCCTACCGCCTGCAACGGTTGTGAGTCGGCTTAAGCGCGAATTCAGCCATCGGGTCCAGACTAGCGGGTGAACCCAAGGAGGGACATCATGAACATTCGAAATGCAGTGCTCGCCATCGCGCTCGGAGTGGCGCTCAGTGGCGCCGCCAGCGCCCAGGTCATCAGTTACAGCCCGCGTACCGGCGATGTCTGGATCGACACCCAACTGGGTTACGTGAACGACTACGGCCGCATGAACCGCGCCTACTTCGTCGATGACGTGGTTGCCACGTTCGGTGCGCCGCGCTATCTGGTCAACGATCTGGTGACCACGCGTGGCTGGGCGCCGGCCGACGTCTACTACGCCTGCGCGCTCGCCTCGCAAGTACGCCGTCCGTGCGGCGATATCGTCAACACCTACGGCAAGGACCGCGGCCAGGGCTGGGGCGTGATCGCCATGCGCATGGGCATCAAGCCAGGTTCGGCGGAATTCCATGCCCTGAAGGGCCAGGTTGGCAAGTCCGGCGGCAAGTTCAAGGCCAAGCTGTCCAGCCCGGGCAATTCGGGCAAGGCGAAATCGGAAGGCTTCGATGACGACAGCCCCGGCAATTCCGGCAACAAGGGCAAGTCCGACGAGGGCCCGGGCAATTCCGGCAAGGGCAACAGCGGCAAGGACAAAGGCAATAAAGGCAAGGGCAAAGGCGGCAGTCATTGACCGACGCTGAGCCGAAACTGGTTACGCACCGCGGCGGCTGTCATTGCCGCCGCGTTGTTTTTGAAGTCGACGCGCCGAGCGCGCTCCTCGTGCAGGATTGCAGTTGTTCCTTGTGCCGCATGAGCGGCTTCCTGCACCTGATCGTACCGGCGGCGCGCTTCCGCCTGTTGTCGGGCGAATCGGATCTGACCGAATACACCTTCAACACCGGCGTGGCCAAGCATCGCTTCTGCCGCGTCTGCGGCATCAAGAGCTTTTACATTCCGCGCTCGAATCCCGATGGCGTCGACGTCAATGCACGCTGCCTCGACGAGGGCACGGTCACTTCCCTGATCGTCGAACCCTTCGATGGCCGCAACTGGGAACAAAACGCTCCCGCGCTAGCCCACCTCACCCAACCCTGACTCGTGTAGGAGCGGCTTCAGCCGCAAACGCTTTGCGCACCTGTAAGAGCGGCTTCAGCCGCGAACGCTTTGCGTGTCTGTAAGAGCGGCTTCAGCCGCGAATGCTTTGTGTGTCTGAAATTATTGCGGCTGAAGCCGCTCCCACATTAGTCGAGGCGCTTGCTGATGCGGCGGGTGGACAGGACCAGCAGCACGGTGGCGATCAGCGCCAGCGCCAGCATGTCCATCGGCAGGTCGGCCAGACCGGCGCCGCGCAGCATGATGCCGCGGATCAGCCGGATGAAATGGGTCATCGGCAACACCTCGGCGATCCATTGCGCGGCGCGCGGCATGCCGGCGTAGGGAAACATGAAACCCGAAAGCAGGATCTGCGGCAGGAAGATGAAGAACGCGAGTTGCATCGCCTGGAACTGGCTCTTGGCCAGGGTGGAAATCAGGATGCCCAGCGACAAGTTGGCGATGATGAACAACAGCGAGGCGCCATAGACCTCGATCAGCAATCCGCGGACCGGTACCGCGAATACCAGCTTGCCAAGCAGCAATACAACGGTCACCTGCACCAGCCCGATGCCGACGAAGGGCAGCACCTTGCCCAGGGTCAGTTCCCAGGGCGACACCGGTGTGGCGATCAGCATCTCCAGGTTGCCACGTTCGCGTTCGCGCACCAGGGCCATGGCCGTGAACATCACCAGGGTCATGGTCAGGATCACGCCGATCAGCCCGGGTACGGTGTTGACTGCCGCCCGGCGCTCGGGATTGTAGAAGTTCACTACTTCCACGCTTTGATAATTGGCGCGCATCCCCGGCAGCGGCAGCGTGGTCAGCTGTCGCGCCGCGGCTTGCACAGTCTGGTCCGAGCCATCGACCATCATCTGCAGGGCAGGGCGATCGCGGGTCTGGATGCGATGCTCCAGGTCGGCGGGCAGGACGATGCCGATGTTGATCCTACCCTTGCGCATCAATGTCTGCAGTTCCTGCGGCGTGTCCACCGGCGCCTGCAGGTGAACCACACCAGTGGCGTTGAGGCCGGCGATGATTTCCCGCGATTGCGCGGTCTGCGCCTGGTCGACGATCGCCGCATCGATATGCCGGATGTCCAGGTTGATGGCAAAGCCGAACAGCAGCAGCTGCAGGGTCGGAATACCCAGGATCATGGCGAAGGTCAGCCGGTCGCGACGCAACTGGCGTAGTTCCTTGACG
>JBAZBG010000328.1:0-3698 GCA_041671585.1 Arenimonas sp.
GCACGCCGACAAAGGGTTTGGCCGGATGACCGTTCACGCTTGGAATCGGCGCCACGCCGAAATCGATATGACTGCGCTTGGCGTTGTCCCAGGCCCACGGGCCCGAGATCATCATCGCTATTTCGCCTTGGCTGAAGCCGCTCTCCATTTCCGCGTAGAACGCCGCACCCGTGGGCATCTGGCCGTTCTTTACCAGCTTGGCGAGAAACTCGGCCGCCTGCACCGCGCCCGGCGAGTTGACGCCGATGTCCTGGACATCGAGGTTACCTTTTGCGTCGCGACCAAAAATGTAGCCGCCCGATCCGGCCAGCAGCGGCCAGGTGAAGAAGCTCTTGTTGTAGTCCCAGAGAATGGCCTTCTTGCCCTGCGCGGCGAGCTGGCGATCCAGCCTGATCACTTCCTCGAAACTCTCCGGCGGCGTGGGCACCAGGGCCTTGTTGTAGATCAGGCCGATCGACTCGATCGAGATCGGATACGCCCAGAATTTGCCCTGGTACTTGAACGCCTGCCACGCCGATTCATCGATTTCCGCACGCAGCTTCTTGCTCGGGCTGATCGGCACGATCAGGCCGGACCGGGCCCATTCGCCGGCGCGGTCGTGCGGCCAGCAAAAAATATCCGGGCCCTTGCCAGCGGCGCTCGAGGATTGGAATTTTTCCGGCGCCGCTTCCGGATGTTGCACCGTGACCTTGACCCCGGACTCGCGGGCGAATGCATCGCCGACTTTCTGCAGACCGTTGTAGCCCTTGTCGCCGTTGATCCAGATCAGCAGCTTCAGCTCGCCGCTCGCATTGGCGAGTGGCGCGATGGCGAGCGTCGCGACCAGCAGCAAGCCGATGAAAAGCCTTTCGGACGACATTCCATCCACCGCCAGTTTGACCCGGCGTTTCACGCGCCAACCGCCGCCGTGCCCGGACTGGTCGCCCGGTGCCGCGCAAACGCCTTGCCGTCGGCGTCGAACAAATAGCAGTCGCTGGCCGCAATGCCGAGCGACAGGGATTGGCCGTCGCGCACGGTCGATTGGCCGCCGAGTGTGCAGGTCAGGGATTCCTCCACGCCGGGCAGCGTGCAGTAGGCCTGGGTTGAACTTCCAAGCGATTCCACGAAAGTGACCTGGACATTCATCCGATTGTCACCGGCATCCAGACTCAGGTGCTCCGGTCGTGCGCCCAGGCTGACGGCCTGCCCGGGCTGACCGCTGCTCGCATCGACATCGCAACGAATCGACTCGCCGGAGGCCAGTCGGACCAAGGCGAATTGCGCGTTGGCTTCCAGCAACTGCGCGGGAATGAAATTCATCCGCGGCGAGCCGATGAAACCGGCAACGAAGACATTCTCCGGATGTTTGTACAACTCCAGCGGCGACCCGACTTGTTCGATCCGTCCGGCCGACAGCACGACGATGCGATCCGCCAGGGTCATGGCCTCGACCTGGTCATGGGTGACGTAGACCATCGTGGTCTTCAAATCTTCATGCAACTTCGCGAACTCGTAGCGCATGCGCACGCGCAATGCCGAATCCAGGTTGGAGAGCGGTTCGTCGAACAGGAACACTTCCGGCTTGCGCACGATGGCGCGGCCGATTGCCACGCGCTGGCGCTGGCCGCCGGACAAATCCTTGGGCTTGCGCTGCAACAGATGCTCGATATGCAGCAACTTCGCCGCCTGCTGCACTTCGCGATCGATCTCGGCCTTCGGCACCTTGGCCAGCTTCAGGCCGAAGGCCATGTTGTCGTACAGGCTCATGTGCGGGTACAGCGCGTAAGACTGGAAGACCATGGCAATGCCGCGTTCGGCCGGCGGCACCTCGTTGACCCGGCGGCCGCCGATGGTCAGCTCGCCGGCGCTGATGTCCTCCAGGCCGGCAATGACCCGCAGCAGGGTCGATTTGCCGCAGCCGGAGGGTCCGACGAAGACCATGAATTCGCCATCGCGAATGTCCAGGTCGATGCCGTGCAGGATTCGGACTTCACCGAAATCCTTGACGATCCCGGACAACTTCACGTCTGCCATGCCACTCCTCCGTACCGCTCATCATGTAGTTTAACGACATCCGCCCTTGCCCAGATGCTGCAAGCGCACAATTGCCCGGCTCAATCCTGATCGCTAAGATCGGAGTCTGTGAAGCCTGCCACGTAATTAAACTACATAGAACGACCCATTCGGGGATAATTCCCAAAACCTGCCGCCCGGACGTTCTGTCCGGCGGAAATCCGCGTGACGCCAGAGTGTGCCCAGCCCGTGATCGCCAAGACAAGCCAACCCGCCGCCCCTGCCACCCTCGCCGACCTGTCCGCGGCCTTTGCCGCGTCTTTCGCCGAGGCCCTGGGCCAGTCCAGTCGCGGCGCCACCCGGGACGCCTGCCTGCGCGCTGCCGCCAGCGCCTGCCGCGACCTGCTGGCGCAGCGCTGGGCCGACAGCCAGGCCAGCGATCGGCGCACGGTCGCCAGCGGCACGGCGCGGCGTGTGCACTATCTGTCGATGGAGTTCCTGATGGGCCGCGCGCTGGGCAATGCGCTTGCCGCACTGGGGATCGAACGCGAGGTGCAGCGCGTCATGGCCGCTGCCGGCCACGACCTGCCCGACGTGCTCGAGCAGGAGCGCGATGCCGCCCTGGGCAACGGCGGACTGGGCCGCCTGGCGGCCTGCTTCCTGGATTCCTTCGCCGAGCTGGGCCTGCCTTCCTTCGGTTACGGCCTGCGTTATCGCTATGGCATGTTCGCGCAGCAGATCCAGGATGGTCGCCAGGTGGAAGCGCCGGACGATTGGATGAAATACGGCAATGCCTGGGACGTGCCGCGGCCGGATGTGAGTTTCAGCGTCGGCTTCGGCGGACGCGTGGTCACCGAAGGCGGCGCGCGCCGATGGATTCCGCTCCAGCGGGTGATCGCGGAGGCCTTCGACTTCATCGTTCCCGCGCATCGCAGCGAACGCGTGTCGACCCTGCGTCAGTGGCAGGCGAGCGCCGACCAGCCGATCGACTTCGCCGCCTTCTGCCGCGGCGAGCACGTCGATGCCGCGCGCCACCTGGTGCAGGCCGACGCGCTGAACTGGGTGCTGTACCCCGATGACAGCACGCCGGCGGGACGCGAGTTGCGCCTCAAGCAGGAAGCTTTCCTGGTCAGCGCCTCGCTGCAAGACCTGATTGCCCGGCATGTGCGCGAGCACGGCAACGTGCAGCATCTGGGCCGGCGCAATGCGATCCACCTCAACGATACCCATCCGGCGCTGGCGCCGGCCGAGTTGATGCGCCTGCTGATCGACGAGCAGGGCCTGTCCTGGGACGAAGCCTGGGCGATCACCCGGCAGGCCGTGTCCTACACCAACCACACGCTGATGCCCGAGGCGCTGGAAACCTGGCCGCTGCGATTGTTCGAGGAATTGCTGCCGCGGCACCTGGAGATCATCTACGAAATCAATCACCGCTTCCTGGCCGGCGTGCGCGCGCAATACCCCAATGACGAAGCCTTGCTCGGCCGCGTGTCGCTGATCGATGAAACCGGCGAACGCCGCGTGCGCATGGCGGCGCTGGCGATCGTCGCCTCGCGCAAGGTCAACGGCGTATCGGCGCTGCACTCGGAACTGATGGTGCAGACCATCTTTGCCGACTATGCGCGTCTGTTCCCGGACCGTTTCCTCAATGTCACCAACGGCGTCACGCCGCGCCGCTGGCTGATGCAGGCGAACCCGGCCTTGTC
>JBAZBG010000329.1:0-3690 GCA_041671585.1 Arenimonas sp.
GGCGAGCGCGCGCGCATTGTCGCCCAGCAACACCGGCTGGATCGGCGTGTACGACTCCAGCAACGGCACGCCGGCGCGCAGCGCCGTGCGCCGAAAGCGCATCACCAGCGAGGCCAGCTTGGCGCGTCGCCACGGCTCGCCGCGAATGAGTTGCAGCGAGGCGCGCATCGCGGCCGCCATGGCCGGCGGCGGCGCGGTGCTGAACAAGTACGGCCGTGCGGTTTCGGCAAGGTGCCCGATCAAGGCCTCGCTGCCGAACAGCAGGGCGCCCTGGCCGCCGAACGCCTTGCCGAGCGGCACCACCAGCAGCGGGACCTCGGCGTGGGAAAGATTGGCGACCGCGACGCTGCCGCGACCATCCGGACCGATGACGCCGACACCGTGCGCATCGTCGACGTAGAGCAAGGCATCCTGGCTGCGCGACAGCATGGCCAGGTCGCGCAAGGGCGCCAGGTCGCCGTCCATGCTGAACACGCCGTCGGTGGCCAGCATCGCCGCACCCTGGCGCTCGCTCATCAGTTGCCGCATCGCCGCTTCGGAATCGCGGTGCGGGTAGCGCTTGAGCTCGCACATCGAGATCCGCGCGCCGTCGATCAGGCAGGCATGGTTGAGCTTGTCCTGCACGCAAACATCGCCTGGCCCGAGCAGCGATTGCATCACCGCCAGATTGGCCAGGTAACCGCTGCCGACCAGCAGGGCGCGCGGGTAGCCCATCCACTCGGCCGCTTCGCGCTCCAGCAGGCTGTGTTCCAGGTGGTGGCCGCTGACCAGGGCGGAGGCACCGCTGCCGACGCCGTGATAGGCGCTGGCCGCCTGGAACGCCGCGACCACGTCCAGATGCTGCGACAGACCCAGGTAATCGTTGCTGCAGAAATTGAGCAGCACCCGACCCTCGACCGCGACGCGCACGCCATCGCGTGCTTCGATCACCCGTCGCGTTCGCACCGTCGCCATGGCCACGCGCTGGGCGCGGGCGGCGAGGACGCGATCGGTCAGGCGGATGCGGGACATGTCCGGTCAGGCCACGCAGGGACGCGCCGCGTCGCTGGAAGTCTCGCCGCCCGGCGGCGCGTCGCCGCGCAGCACGTCGGCATGCACGGTCACGGCCTCGTGCTCGATCGCCATCGGCACCAGGCCGAGGCGAACGAACAGGGCCTGGTCGGCTTCGACATCCGGATTGCCGGTGGTCAACAACTTTTCGCCGTAGAAAATCGAATTGGCGCCAGCCAGGAAGCACAGCGCCTGCAGTTCCTCGTTCATCTCGGCGCGGCCGGCCGACAGGCGGACCACGGAGCGCGGCATGATCAGCCGGGCGACGGCGATGGTGCGCACGAATTCGAACGGATCCAGCAAGGCCGTGCCATGCAGCGGCGTGCCTTCCACCTGCACCAGGCGATTGATCGGCACCGAACCGGGATGCTCGGGCAGGTTGGCCAGGGTCTGCAGCAGGCCGGCGCGTTGCTCGCGCGACTCGCCCATGCCGACGATGCCGCCGCAGCAGGTCTTCAGGCCGACCTCGCGCACGTGGCCGAGGGTATCCAGGCGGTCCTGGTAGTCGCGCGTCTTGATCACGTCGCCATAGAAATCCGGCGCCGTGTCCAGGTTGTGGTTGTAGTAGTCGAGCCCGGCGCGCTTGAGCGTGCCGGCCTGCTCGCCGTTGAGCATGCCCAGGGTCGCGCAGGCTTCCAGGCCCAGCGCCTTGACCGCGCTGACCATCTCGGCGACTTGCGCCACGTCCTTGTCTTTCGGCGAGCGCCAGGCGGCGCCCATGCAGAAGCGCGAGGCGCCGGCGGCCTTGGCCTGGGTCGCTTTCTCGACCACTTCGGCGACCGACAACAGCTTGTGCGCCTTCAGGCCGGTGTCGTAGCGCGCGCTTTGCGGGCAGTACGCGCAGTCCTCGGGGCAGCCACCGGTCTTGATGGAGAGCAGGGTCGACACCTGCACCTCGCGCGGGTCGAAATTTTCCCGGTGCGTGGTCGCGGCACGATGCATCAGTTCCGGGAAGGGCAGCGCGAACAACGCCAGCACTTGGTCACGCGACCAATCATGACGGAGGACAGCAGACATGTGAAAAATCCTACGGCGCCGGGGGCGGCAGAGGGGCAGTCTGGTAAGACCGCCTCCTGCTGTCAATCGAATGTACGCCAATCATTGTCCACCGCCAGCGCCTGCGTGCGGAAACGTGCCAGCCGTCATGCTCGACCCGCGCCGCCGGTGTTAGGTCCCTGGGTACGCAAGCTTTCGGCGGTGCTGCTGGCCCCACGCTGCCTGGTCTGCGCCGAGTCCGGGCACGCCGGGCTGGACCTGTGCGTCGACTGCCGCGCCGCGTTGCCCTGGAACCACCAGGCTTGCCGGCAATGCGGCCTGCCGCTTCCGGGCGATGGCAGCGACTGCGGGCGTTGCCGTGAAGCGTCGCCACCCTACACCCGGACCCAATCGGCGCTGCGCTACGCATTTCCGATTGATCGCTTGCTGCCGCGCTTCAAGTTCCATGGCGATCTTGCCGCCGGCGCCGTGCTGGCGACGCTGATGCACTGGGCGCTGGACCCGGCGGACTTTCCGCAATTATTGATCCCGGTACCCCTGCACCCGGCGCGCCTGCGGCAGCGAGGCTACGACCAGGCGCTGGAACTGACCAAGGCCTTGTCCCGCGAATGCCGCTTGCCGCTGTGCGGCAATCGCCTGCGCCGTGTGCGCGCCACGGAGCCGCAGACCGAACTGGGCGCCGAGGCGCGGCAACGCAATGTCCATCGCGCCTTCGGCCTGCGCGCCGGCCCGCCCCTGCCCGCGCACGTGGCGCTGGTCGACGACGTCATGACCACCGGCGCCACGGTCAGCGAATGCGCCGAAACCCTCCTCGACGCCGGCGTCGACCGCGTCGACATCTGGACCATCGCCCGCGCCCTGTAGGAGCCGCTCCTGTAGGAGCGGCTTCAGCCGCGATGCTTCTCCTAGCTCTCTTCGGCTCACCGCCCAGAACGAGTACCCGGCCGCCGGTCCCAGCCAGTGATTGCTTTTCGGGCATGGGAAACATCCTGTTTCCATGCCCGCGCCGGCCATCCCTGGCCGGCTAGACGCAATCACTGGCTGGGCCCGACGTCCACTCGGATAGGGTGGGGCTCGGTTGGCAACTAGTGCCCAAGCGTGAGCTATTGCCCCTGACCTTCTTGTTTCAGCGTATTTGCTTCAGCGTCGTGCCAACGCTGATAGCTGGCACACGACAGCCGTTAGCTCCGCTTGCAATGCCTTGAATCTTCGAGCGAGTCCAACTCGAACCGAGTGAACGTCGAGGTCAGGCCATGTTGGGCCGAGCGGGGCAGGACGCCAGGAGCGGCGACATGCATGGATGCATAAGTGCCGCGGGCGCAGGATGCGCAGGAGCGGCCGGCCAGTAAAAAACAGGATGTTTTTTCCTGGACGCGGACCAACATGGCCTGGCCGCGGCGGGCGCGGCTAGTTCTGGGCGGTGAGTCGAAGAGCAGAAGCCAAAAGCATCGCGGCTGAAGCCGCTCCTACAGGGGGTGAGGGGTGACGGCCAGGTCCAGGGCCAGGCCGAGGAAGATGGCGAGGCCGACCCATTGGTTGGCCAGGAAGGCGCGGAAGCAATTTTCCGGGCGGCGGTCGCGGGCGATGGCGAATTGCCAGGCGATGAAACCCGCGGCCACCGCCAGGCCGACCAGGTAGTTCACG
>JBAZBG010000330.1:0-3687 GCA_041671585.1 Arenimonas sp.
AGCAGGCGCCGCGTGCGCCGGGTGATTGTTCGTCCATGAATCAGACCCGTTCGTTTTTGTTGATCGCCTGGCTGGTGGTTGCCACCTTGCTCTGGATGGAATGGAACAAGGCGCCGACGAACGAAGCCGCGGCGCTGGCGCTGACCAGCGCCGACGCCAACGCCAACGCAACGCCGGCCAACACCCCGGCGGCACCGCTGCCCGGTGCCAGCGCCGGTCTGCCGACCGCCAACGCCGCGCTGCCCGGTCTGAGCGCCGCGACCATCGCCCCTGCGTCTGGCAGCCAGACCATCACCATCGCCAACGACCTGCTCCGCCTGACTGTGGACTTGCAAGGCGGCCGGGTGATCGATTCGCAACTGCTGCAGTACACGGTCGAGAAGAAACCCGAAAGCCCCAGCGTGCGCCTGCTCAACAGCACGCCGGCCCTGTACCACGTGGCCGATGCCGGACTGATCAGCGTCGACGACAAGAACACGCAACGCGAGCTGCCGACGCAGTTCCGCGTCGAGTCGGAGGCGCGCGCCTTCGTGTTGCCGAGCGGCGTCAGTGAAATCGCGCTGCCGATGCTGTGGACCGACCCGGCATCGGGACTGACCATCAACCGGACGCTGACGCTCAAGCGTGGCAGCTACGTGCTTGAAGTCAGCGACCGTGTTGCCAACCGGGGCGCGGTGGCGCAACGCCTCTACCCGTTCGTGCGCCTGTCGCGCGTCGCCCCACCGGCGCCGCCCAAGCACAGTTTCATGACCAACCCGGAGACTTTCAGTTTCGTCGGTGCCGCCTGGTACACCCCGGAAGACAAGTACAAGAAGACGCCGTTGTCCGATTACTTCGACGAGCAACCGCCGACGACCGAGGTGACCGACGCCTGGATCGCGATGTTGCAGCATCACTTCGTCACCGCCTGGGTGCCGCCGGCCAAGGAAAAGCAGCTTCTGCAGGCAAGCGTCGTCAGTCGCAATGGCGTGCCGCTATATTCGATGCGCAGCGTCGCCACGCCCTTGGACGTCGCGCCGGGCACCAGCCGCGTGCACACGAGCAAGCTGTGGGTGGGACCGAAACTGCAGACGCCGATGTCGGCGCTATCGCCCGAACTGCACTACAGCGTTGACTACGGCATCCTCAGCGTCATCGCACGGCCGCTGTTCTGGCTGCTGTCCTGGTTGCACGCGGTGCTTGGCAACTGGGGCTGGGCGATCATCGCGATCGTGGTCTTGCTCAAGCTCGCGCTGTATCCGCTGTCGGCCAAGCAATACCAGAGCATGGCCAAGATGCGCGCCGTGCAACCGCGCATCGAGGCGCTGAAGGAGCGTTACGGCGACGACAAGCAGCAATTCCAGATCGCGATGATGGAGTTGTACAAGAAGGAAAAGATCAATCCCATCGGCGGCTGCCTGCCGATGCTGATTCCGATTCCGATCTTCCTCGGCTTGTACTGGGTGTTGCTGGAAACCGTCGAACTGCGGCACGCCGCCTGGATCGGCTGGATTCAGAACCTGACCGCCGCCGATCCGTATTTCATCCTGCCGGCGCTCAACCTGATCGTGATGTACCTGACGCAGAAACTCACGCCGATGCCCGGCATGGATCCGCTGCAGAAGAAAATGATGCAGTTCATGCCGCTGGTGTTTGGCGTGATGATGGCTTTCTTCCCTTCCGGCCTGGTGCTGTATTGGGTTACCAACGGCCTGCTCGGTTTGGCCCAGCAGTGGTGGATGACCAAGCGCCACGGACCGAAGGCTCTGGTGGTCGCCAAGTAGGCGCCGCCGCTGCGCTGACGAAAGGCCCGCTTCGGCGGGCCTTTTCTTTGGCTTCCCCTTTGCGCCGGCCTCTAGTACAACCGACGACGAACCCACGGAGTCAGCATCGATGCCGCGTCGCCCCGCCACCGACACCATCGTCGCCATCGCCACCGCCCATGGCGCCGCCGGCGTGGGCATCGTGCGCTTGTCCGGCCCGCGCGCGCGGGCTATCGCCGAGGCGATCGGCGCGCTGCGGCTGCAGCCGCGGCGTGCGCAATACACCCGCTTCCTCGATCACGAACAGCAGGTCATCGACGATGGCATCGCCCTCTTCTTCGCCGGCCCGCACTCGTATACCGGTGAGGACGTGGTGGAATTGCAGGCGCATGGCAGCCCGGTGCTGCTGGCCCAGCTCCTGCGCCGGTGCATCGCCCTGGGCGCGCGCATGGCGCGGCCGGGCGAATTCACCGAGCGCGCCTTCGTTGCCGGCAAGCTCGACCTGGCCCAGGCCGAGGCGGTGGCCGACCTGATCAGCGCTGGCAGCGAAGCGGCCGCACGCGCGGCGCGGCGCTCCCTGGACGGCGAGTTCTCGCGTCGCGTCGACACGCTGGTCGAACAGCTCACGCAACTGCGCATGTACATCGAGGCGGCCCTGGACTTTCCCGATGAGGATATCGACTTCCTTGCCGCGCCCGAGTTGCGCGAGCGACTGAGCCAGGCGCAGGCGTCGCTGGTCGCATTGCTGCGCGATGCACGACGCGGCAAGCGACTGATGGACGGCCTGCATGCGGTCATTATCGGCGCCCCCAACGTGGGCAAGTCGTCCTTGCTCAACGCACTGGCGATCGACGATCGAGCGATTGTCAGCCCGATCGCCGGAACCACGCGCGATGTCTTGCGCGAGCAACTCAACCTGGACGGCGTCGCGTTGACTCTGGTCGATACGGCCGGACTGCGCGAGTCGCCGGATGCCATCGAAGCCGAAGGCATGCGCCGCGCGCGCGCGGAACTCGAGCGCGCCGATGTCGTGCTGGCCATGGTCGATGATCAGGGCGACGCGGCGCCGGCAAGTCTGGCAGCCGAAGTGAGCGGCGCGGCGCGCGTGCTCTGGCTGCACAACAAATGCGACCTCGGCGGACGGCCAGCACAGGCGGCCACGAGCGCGGATGGCGAACACTTGTGGTTGTCGGCGCGCACCGGCGCCGGCCTGGATTTGCTGCGCGATCGCTTGCGCCGGTTGGCTGGCGGCGAAGGCGGCGGCAGCTTCAGCGCCCGTGCTCGTCACCTGGAGGCGCTGGCGCTGGCGCAAGGGCATTTGGCGCAGGCCGATGGGCAATTAGCCGTCGGCCATGCCGAGCTGGCCGCCGAAGAGTTGCGCCAGGCGCAGTTGGCGCTGGCGGAAATTACCGGTCACCTGGACGCCGATGCACTGCTCGGACGCATATTTTCCGGCTTTTGCATCGGAAAGTGACTCCGATAACGGAAATGCCTTGACAAACAGGCCAAAGTTTAATCATCTGAAAGTGCAGCCCCATCCCATGCAAGCGAGCCCACTCATGCCCTCTGTCCATTCTTCGTCCCCGTCCCTCCGCTGGTCGATTGCGCTGGCCTTGGGATTGGGTCTCGCCGCCTGTTCCGACAAGCCCGAGCCGGCCGCCCCCGCGGCACCGGCGCCCACCGCCGCCGCCGAAGCGGCCGCCGCCAGCCAGGCCGCGCAGCAGGCCGCCGCACTGGCCGCACTGAGTGCCGACGAGCTCAAGAGCCGCGGTCGACAGGCCCTGCGCGAACAGCGCATCTACACGCCGGCCGGCGACAACGCGATGGAGTACTACATCGCGTTGCGCAAAAAGAGCGACAAGCCCGACGCCTCGGCCGAGAGCGCATTGATGGACTTGCAGCCCTATGCGGTGATCGCGGCCGAACAGGCCCTGGGCCGAGAGGA
>JBAZBG010000331.1:0-3685 GCA_041671585.1 Arenimonas sp.
TGACGGCCGCCATCAGCAAGGCGCCGCGCAGGGAGCGGAAGGCGAAGCGCGTGTCCAATTGTTCCGGTACCGGTGTGCGCAGGATCAGCCAGGCGCCGGCGAACGTGCCGGCCAGGTTGCTGAGCAGGGAAAATGGAATGAAGCTCGCCGGCGCCGGGCTGAAGCTCAGGTGCGCGATCAGCAAGGCGACCGGGACGAACCAGACCCAGCGCAAGCCGTAGCGAACGACGGCCGCCAGCGCCAATCCGGCCGCCGGCCAGAACAAAGTGACGGTGCCGCGCGTGGTGATGAATTGGTCGGCGAAGGCGGTCGCGGCCAGATACAGGGCCACCAGGACGGCGAAGTGCAGCGACAGTCGCAGGAAGGCGGGCATATGGCGGCAGCCTACGCCCGGCCGGGCGCGGCGTCACTGGGTGCTGGGCGGCCCGGCGGTAAGCGAACTCACGACCTGCAGCCGCCCGCTGTCGATCAGACCCTGGGCATCGGCTTGCAGGTGGCCGATCAGGCGGGCCAGCTCGGTGCGATCGGTCGGGCGCAATTCGGCCCAGCCGTTGCGCCCGTGTTCCTTGACCCAATACAGCGCGGCATCGGCCAGATCGATCATCTGCTCCCAACCCAGCGGACCCTTGGCGTCGCGGAACAGCGGGTATTCGGCCAGGCCGATCGAACAGGTCAGGGGAATGCGCACATCGTCGCCGGCATCGAAGACATGTTCGGCCACGCAGCGGCGGATGCGCTCGCCGAGCACCGGCACGAACTCGCGCGGAATCGGCCGGAACACCAACAGGAATTCCTCGCCGCCCCAGCGCACGACGTAGTCGCCGACGCGCACCAGGCGGGTCATCACTTGCGCGAACTGCTGCAGCACGCGGTCGCCCGCCTTGTGGCCGTGGTTGTCGTTGATGCGCTTGAAATGATCCAGGTCGACCAGCGCAAACAGCAGCGTGTGATCGGTGCTGCCGGTGCGCGCCTGCTCGCGGTCGTAGAACGCGAGGTCGACCGGAATCTGGTTGGCCAGGTAACGGCGGTTGCGCAGGCCGGTCAGGGGGTCGGTCTGGCTGGCGTGTTCGAGTTGCAGGTTGGCCGCGTGCAGCTGCTGGGTGCGCTCGGCCACTTGCTGCTCCAGTTGCGCGCGCTGCATCAGGTGGGCGCGCCGTTGCTGGCGGTAGCCGGCGTAGACAATGGTCGCCAGCAACGCCGACAGCAGCAGGTAGAACAATCCGGTTTCGTGGAAATACGGTTTGATCGAGAAGCTCAGCGTCGCCGGCGTCTCGTTCCAGATGCCGGCGTTGTTGCTGGCCATCACCTCGAAGGTGTATTTACCCGCCGGCAAGTTGGTGTAGTTGGCCGAACGCGGCGACACCAGTTGCAGGTCGCGCCAGTCCTGGTCGTAGCCACGCAGCCGGTAGCGCAGGACCACGCTTGCCGGATCCTGGAAACTCAGGGCGGTGAATTCGAAGGCGAGGTCGCGCGCCTTCTCGGGCAGCAGCAGGTCCTGCTCGCGGCGCACGTCCCGCCACTTGTCGAGGTATTGCAGGCGCTCGATGACCACGGTGGGCGCGGCCTGGTTCTTGACCACGCCCCGGGTGTCCAGGCTGACCACGCCATCGCGGGTCGGCAGCCAAAGCACGCCTTCGTGGATGAAGCCCTTGGCATTGCCGGCGCCATTGCAGCAGAAACCCTGCTGGCCGCTCAGCCGGTCGCCACGTTCGTTGAGCAGCATCTCGGCTTCCACGCGGGTGATTTCCCCGCGCTGCAACCGGTGCATCTCGGCGATGGGCGCGCGGGTGATGCCGCGAATGCCGGCGACCCAGAGGAATCCGTCGCTGTCCTCGGTGATGAAGAACGGCGCGTTCGCCGGAAAGCCCTGCTCGCGCCCGAATTCCTGCCAGCGCCGGCCGTCGAACATGTACAGCTGTTCCGACAGCGTGCCGATCAGCAACGTGCCGTCGCGCAGTTCGGTGATTGCAGTGACATCCAGGTCCTGGCTCAGACCCGCATCCAGGCCCAGCTGATGCAGGCGGTCGCCGCGCAATTCATACAGGCCGTTCTGGGTACTGACCAGCAGGCGGCCGTCGCGCAGCTCGCGCACCTGGCGTGCGCGGATGTCATGCAGTCCTTCCGCCTGCGTGTAGCGCGTGAGTTTGTCCCCGGCCAGCCGGAATAAACCTTCGCTGGTGGGGAACCAGATCACGCCATTGCGGTCGCGAACGATGCCGTTGATCTGTGCGCTGGCCATCGGCGCGAATACGTCCGGTGTTTCCAGTTTGCCGTTGCGCCAGATCACCAGGCCGCGGCGGGTGCCGATCCAGATGCGGTCGGCATCGGCCAGCAGGTTGTAGGCATGCGGATGCGGCAACTCATCGCCGCGCAGCACCTGTTGGAACTTGCCCTGGTCCAGCACGCTGAGACCGTCGTTGGTACCAACCCAGATGCGGCCGTCGGGCGCTCGCGAAAGCGACCAGACAATACGTTCGTTGAGACCTTCGACGACGCCGAAACGCCGCGTCCAGCCGTTCCAGAGGCGCGCCAGCCCCTCCCATTGGCTGCCCAGCCAGAGATTGTTTTCGCGATCCTGGAAGGCCGCGATGACACCCTTGAAGGCGCCCTGGCTGGTGTCGGGAATGAACTCGGCCAGGCTGCCGTCGCGCCAGCGCGCCAATCCCGCGTTGCTGCCGACCCACAGGCTGTGGGCGCTGTCCTCGAACAACATCGTGGTTGGTGACTGCCGCAGCGCCGGGTGGTCGTTGGCGGCGGCCTGCCACTGGTCATCGGCGCGGAAGTACAGGCCCAGGCTGGTGCCCGCCCAGATACGGTCCTGCGCTTCGATCAGACGCGTGACCACGGCCTTGCTGACGTGCGCGGGCATCGGCAGGAATTGCGTCTCGTCGCCGCTCATGCGGTAGACGCCGCCCAGGCTCCCGACCCACAAACCATCCGCGCGCTTGAGCAAGGTCTGGGCCGAAGGCGGGCTGCCCCGGCGCAGCACCAGCTTGTTGCCGCGCAGTTCGAAGACGCCGCTACTGGTGGCGGCGGTGATGCGGCCGTCATCCTCGATGACGGCAAAGACATCGAGGACGGGGTAGAGCGCGGCGTCGGCGACCGGGATGGTCCGGAATTTGCCGTTCTCGTAAACCGCCAGGCCCTTGTAGGTTCCGATCCAGAGGCGGCCGGCGTCGTCGGCCAGTAGCGTGCGCGCCCAGATACCCGGCAGTTCCGGTTCGGTTTCCGGCGTGAACGTGGTGAAACGGATGCCGTCGAAACGCGCCAGGCCCGATTGCGTGCCGACCCAGATATAGCCCTGGCGATCCTGCGCGACCGACTGCACGCTGATCTGCGGCAGGCCGTCCTGGATCGACCAGACATCGCGAACGTAGTGATGGAAGGCTTTGCCCGGGTCCAGCGCCTGCACCTGCGCGCTGGCGAGCAGACACAGGACTCCGAGGAGAGCCGCGAGCCACGACAGCGAGTGCGTTCGGCAACAGGTCATCATGGACGCGGGACTGGGGGAGGCAAGACGAGTCTAGACTGCAACTGGGCGCCGGTGCAGGGGGGGGCTGCCCATTCCGAACACCCGATGACGCCCGGCTGAATGCCTCAGCGTGTGGCCAGCACCGCCGGCACGGTATTGAAATACTGTTCGATGGGCTGCGGGCGGTGGATGCCGAAACCCTGGGCGAAGTCC
>JBAZBG010000332.1:0-3667 GCA_041671585.1 Arenimonas sp.
GCTTCTGCTCGCCCGCCAGGAATGCCGCTTCCTCGGCGGTTTTCCGTTCCACCTCCTGTTGCGCGCGCTCTTCCGGGGTCAGGGCGCGGTCAACCGAGCCGGTCACTGTCCCGGTCGCGGCGTTGAACTCCCGCCGAGCCTGGTCGACCGCCTCAGGCGGCAGCGCATCGTCGTAATGCACCTTGCCCTGCTTGTCGACCCAGCGATAGAGCTTGGGACCGGACTTATTGCTTTGGGCCGAGGCCGCACCCGCGGCAACTACCGCGATCATGACCGCCACGCACAGGAGTTTGCGCACCATTGACTTACCCTTCCGCCGAGCTACTGCCATAGCGGAAACGATACGCCATCAACGCCGGTTTGTAAGCGGCCAGCTCCGGTCGGTCGTCAGCGAATTCGAGCAGTTCGTTCAATCCGGCGATGGCAATGACCGGCAGGCCGAACTCTGCCGAGACTTCCTGGGCCGCCGAGCGCTCGCCGGTCTGTCCGCGTTCCTGGCGATCCAGGGCGATCAACACGGCGCAGGGGGTGGCGCCGGCGTTGCGGATGATATCCAGGGACTCGCGAATGGCCGTCCCGGCCGTAATCACGTCGTCGACGATCAGCACCCGCCCGCGCAGGGGCGCGCCGATCAGGCTGCCGCCCTCGCCGTGGGCCTTGGCTTCCTTGCGATTGAAGGCGACCGGGACATCGCGGCCCCTGGCGGCCATGGCCACGGCCAGCGCCGTCGCCAGCGGAATCCCCTTGTAGGCTGGGCCGAACAGCATGTCAAAGGCGACCCCTGAAGCCTGCAGCGACTGCGCATAGCAGTCACCCAGGCTGGCCAGCGCGGCGCCTGAATCGAACAAACCGGCGTTGAAGAAATACGGGCTGAGCCGCCCAGATTTCAGGGTGAATTCGCCGAAGCGCAACACATTTCGGGACACGGCGAGCTCGAGGAATTGGCGCTGATGGGCGTGCATGCAATCCAGACCGGTACGGGGATGGTGAATTGTGCCGCATCGTCGCCCGCGCGGCAGCGACGAAGTGAGGCGAATGGCCTGCAGTCTGATATAGGCTAGCGGTCGCCCCCCGGGCCTCCCGTGTCCACCGCATTCGCGGGCGGTCGCGCCGCCTTCTTCCCCTGTGAGCTTGCTCTGTGAAAATTGTCACCTTCAACGCCAACGGTCTGCGCTCGGCCGCCAGCAAGGGCTTCTTCGAGTGGTTCGCCGCGCAGGACGCGGACGTGCTGTGCGTGCAGGAAACCAAGGCCCAGGAGCACCAGCTCACCGACGAGTGCTTCCGGCCCGCCGGTTATCGCGCCTGGTTTCGCGATGCGAGCACAAAAAAGGGCTATTCCGGTGTCGCCATCTATTCCCGGCGAGAGCCGGACGAGGTGCGCACCGCGCTGGGCTGGTCCGAGTTCGACGAGGAGGGCCGTTACATCGAAGCGCGCTTCGGCGACTTGAGCGTGGTTTCGCTGTACCTGCCCTCGGGTTCTTCGAAGGAAGAGCGCCAACAGTTCAAGTTCAAGGTCATGGACTGGATCACGCCGATTTTTTCCGAGTGGCAACGCAGCGATCGCCGCTACGTCATCTGTGGCGACTGGAATATCGCCCACACGCCCAAGGACATTCGCAACGCCCGCAGCAACGAGAAGAACTCCGGCTATTTGCCGGAAGAGCGCGCCTGGCTGACGCAATTGTTCGGCGACCACGGCTGGGTCGACAGTTATCGGCAACTGCACCCCGAAGGCCAGGACTACACCTGGTGGAGCCAGCGCGGCGCGGCGCGCGCTAAGAACGTCGGCTGGCGCATCGACTACCAGGTGGTCAGTCCAAACTTGCGGGAACGGCTGAAATCGTGCGCGATCACGCCTGATCCTCGCTTTTCCGATCATGCGCCGTTTACCGTGGAGTTCACATGACTGCCGCCAAGCAGGATTTGACATGGCTGCCGGCTGGAATACGTGCCTACCTGCAGCGCGAACCATTGGGCGCCCTGCTGCTGGGGATTTCTTCCGGATTTCCCTACGCAATGATTGGCGCCACGCTGACGACGCGTTTGGCCCAGGATGGCATCGACAAGAAAAGTGTGACTGCATTTTCTCTAGCGTTCCTTGTTTACAACTTCAAATTCTTGTGGGCGCCGATGGTTGATGGTTTTCGCCTGCCCTTGCTAGGGCGGCTCGGTCAACGCGTGTCCTGGCTCTTGCTCGCAGGAACGCTGGTGATGATTGCCGTCGCCTGGTTAGGCATGCTCGACCCTCGGGCGGACTTGGCGACGATGGCGATCGCTGCTGTTGCGGTCGGCGCGGCCGGCGCAACTTTCGACATCGTCATCGATGCCTATCGGATCGAGTTGCTTCGGCCGGAACAACTCGGCGTCGGTTCCGGCATGTCCCAGTACGGGTGGCGCATCGGTTCGGTTGCCGCCGGCTCACTGGCGCTTTACGTGGCCACGCGCGGCGGCTGGAGTAGCGCATACATGCTATGTGCGGTCTTTGCGCTGCCAGCCATGCTGACAGGCCTGGTGCTCGGTGAGCCGGCCCGACACGTGGTGGTCGCTACCCGGCATGGAATTGGTCAGGTCTGGGATGCCGTGGTCCGGCCGTTGGGTGAATTCCTCAAGCGGCGGGGCGCATTCCTCGTGCTGTTGTTCGTCCTGCTGCACAAGATAGGCGACACTCTCGCCAATTTGACCTTACGCCTCCTGCTCAATGACTTGGGCTTCAGCAACGAAGAGATCGCGACTTGGGATGTCGGTTTGGGCTTCTTCGCCTACTTGATCGGTATTTTCATCGGCGGCATGCTCTACGCACAGATCGGAATGAAGCGCTCAGTCTTGATCTCCCTGGTGCTGATGGCTGTGTCCAACCTCAGCTTCGCCTGGTTGGCGGCCGCCGGCCACTCCAACACTCTGCTGGCCTTCTCTATCGGCTTCGAGAATGTCGCCAGCGGAATAGGCGGCGTAGTCGTGGTGGCGTACCTTTCAGCGCTCTGCAATTTGGCCTTTACGGCGACCCAATTTGCTCTGCTGTCTGCGGCGGCAAGTGTCGTTGGCCGTCTTATCACCGGAACCACCGCGGGAGCGTTGATCGAGTCGCTGGGCTATTTCAATTTCTACCTGATCACGACTCTGGCGGCATTGCCCGGCGTTCTCCTGTATCTATTCATGCTGCGCGCAGGTCTCATTGAGCAATCACTGGGTGATGCTGGCTATTCGACCAAGGGTGGGGAGGGCTGAGATGCGGCGGATGCAAAAAGCCCTCCGAGAGTTCGCCGGCATCGGCACGGGTCGCGTTTATGTCCGGTTTAATGAAGCGCCATTTCGCAGCCTCCCTGATGCTTCATTTGGCGGTATCGCTCTGGTCGACCAGCCAGACGAGTTCATCGACTGCCTGTCCTTGCCACCGCGCAGGGGGAGATCCCCAGTGAATTCCATCCTGCCGACGCTGGCGCTTCTGGCGTGGCTATGGCCGCGGATCGACCCGGCGACCCATCCGCCTGTTTCCTTGGCGCGTTCGGCAGCTTAAGCTGGCGCTTCGGAGGATCAGACTCAAGCCATGGCCGATTTCCTGTTGCGTGACATCGATGAGCGGGTCGCCGAACGCATCAAGGAAATGGCGCGGCAGCGCGGTTGGCCGCTGAACGACGTGATCCTGCATCTGGTCAAGCAGGCCCTGGGA
>JBAZBG010000333.1:0-3663 GCA_041671585.1 Arenimonas sp.
GTCGTGGATTACTACCGCAACCAGGGCAAGCTGGCCTGTGTGCACGGCGTCGGTTCCATGGACGAAGTCTTCACCCGGATCGTTGCTGCGATCAGCCCCACCTCCGAAGTCGGTTGAGCCTGTCCGCATCATTCCGGCTTCGCCCCTGAGCATTCGATGAAACTGCATATCCTCGGCATCTGCGGCACCTTCATGGGCGGCGTCGCCGCGCTCGCGCGCGAACAAGGCCACAGCGTCGACGGCAGCGACCAGAGCGTCTATCCGCCGATGTCGACGCAACTCGAACAGTTGGGCATCGCGCTCACCCAGGGCTATCGGCCGGAAGCGATCGCCGCCGACACCGATGTCGTGGTGATCGGCAACTCGCTCTCGCGCGGCAATGCCGCGGTCGAACACGTACTCGACAAGCGGCTCAATTACACCTCGGGCGCCGAATGGCTGCGCGAAAACGTCTTGCCGGGCCGCACCACGCTGGCAGTCGCCGGCACCCACGGCAAGACCACGACCACGTCGATCCTGGCGTTCCTGCTCGACGCGGCCGGCCGTGATCCCGGTTTCCTGGTGGGCGGCGTTCCGGAAAACTTCGGCGTCTCCGCCCGGCTCGGATCGGGCGCGGAATTCGTCGTCGAAGCCGACGAGTACGACACCGCCTTCTTCGACAAGCGCTCCAAGTTCGTGCATTACCGGCCGACGGTCGCGATCCTGAACAATCTCGAATACGACCACGCCGATATCTTCCCCGACCTGGCGGCGATCCAGCGTCAGTTCCATCATCTGGTGCGGATCGTGCCCGGCAATGGCCGCCTGATCGTCAATGGCGAAGACACCGCACTGGCTGAAGTGTTGGCGATGGGCTGCTGGACGCCGATCGAGCGCTTCGCGATCGACGCCGATGCCGAATGGCGCGCTCGCCTGGTGCGCGATGACGGCAGCGAGTTCGCCGTGCTGCATCACGGCCAGGAAATCGCGGTCGTGCGCTGGGACCTGGTTGGACGCCACAACGTGATGAACGGGCTGGCGGCGCTGGCCGCCGCGAATGCGGTCGGCGTCGACCTCCTCCAGGTGATTCCCAGGCTGGTCGACTTCGTCAGCGTCAAGCGCCGGCTGGAGAACATCGGCAGCGCGCATGGCATCACGCTGTACGACGATTTCGCCCACCACCCCACCGCGATCCGCACCACGCTCGAGGGCCTGCGCGCCCGGGTCGGCGCCGCGCGCGTCCTGGTGGCGATGGAACCGCGCAGCAATTCAATGCGCCTGGGCGCGCACGCCGAACAGATTGCGCCCTCGCTCGACAAAGCCGACGTCACCATCTTCCTGCATCGTCCGGAATTGGCCTGGGATGCCGGCCATGTCGTATCAGCGCTGCGTGGCCAGGGCGAAGCGGTGGCCTCGGTCGACGCGTTGATCGAGCGGCTGGTTCAGGTGGCCAGGCCTGGCGACCATGTCGTGTTCATGTCCAACGGCGGCTTCGAAGGCGCGCCGCGTCGCGCTTTGGCTGCGCTGGCCGGGCAGCCGCGCGTCGCTTAGAATTTTGCGGTGGACATTCGAAAGTTGCCGCTGTTTCCGCTCAACACGGTGCTGTTTCCCGGCGGGCAACTGAGCCTGCGAATATTCGAGGCCCGCTATCTGGACCTGGTCCGCGATTGTGGCCACAGCGGCGAAGGATTCGGCGTCTGCCTCATTCTCGAAGGCGACGAAGTCGGCGCGCCTGCAGTTCCCGCGGCCATCGGCTGCGAAGCCAGGATCACCGATTTTTCGACCGGGCCCGACGGCTTGTTATTGTTGTCCGTGCAGGGCGACCGACGCTTCCACGTCGAGCGTTCGCGCGTGCGCGACAACGGCCTGATCGTCGCCGAAGTGTCCTGGTATGAAGCGCGCGACCGCCAGGCCGTGCAACCGGAACATCAACTGCTGGCACTGTTGCTGCGCCGCATCGTCGAGCGCGCCGGACCGCCGCACGACCAGATCGAAAAGGCGTGTTTCGACGATGCCGATTGGGTCAGCTGGCGCCTGGCCGAGTGGTTGCCCTTGACCGGCCTGGATCGCCAGGTCCTGTTGCAGGAGTCCGATTCGCACGCGCGCCTGCAAAAACTGGTTGAATTGATACCCGAGTACCAGACTTTCTAGTCGAATGGCGAGGCGACGCGGGTAAGCTTCGGGAATCCAACGGAAGGACGACACCATGACCCAAAGCAGCAAGGCGTCACTGCGCGGCAAGACCCTCTTTATCACCGGTGCGTCGCGAGGCATCGGCCTGGCCATCGCCAAACGGGCAGCCCGCGACGGCGCCAACGTGGTGGTGGCTGCCAAATCCAACGTCGCCAATCCGAAGTTGCCCGGTACCATCTACACCGCCGCGGCGGAGATCGAGGCTGAGGGTGGTCAGGCGCTGGCGGTCAAGTGCGATATTCGCGAAGAAGCCGAAGTGCAGGCCGCCGTGGCGCAGGCCGTGGACCGCTTCGGCGGCATCGACATCCTGGTCAACAACGCCAGCGCGATCTGGCTGCGCGGTACGCTCGACACGCCGATGAAGCGCTTCGACCTGATGAGCCAGGTCAACGCGCGCGGCACCTTCCTGTGTTCGCAGGTGTGCTTGCCGCACCTGCTCAAGGCGGCCAACCCGCACATTCTCACGCTGGCGCCGCCGCCGAATCTGGCGCCGCACTGGTGGGCGCCGCACACCGGCTACACGCTGGCGAAGATGGGCATGAGCTTCGTCACGCTCGGCCTGGCCGCGGAATTTCGCCTGCAGGGCGTGGCGGTCAATGCGCTCTGGCCGCGCACGGTGATCGCCACCGATGCGATCAACATGATTCCCGGCGTCGAACTTGCGCGCTGCCGGACACCGGAGATCCTGGCCGACGCGGCGCACGCGATCCTGACCAGTCCCGCGCGCGAATTCACCGGCCGGTTCGTGATCGATGAACTGCTGCTGCGCGCCGGCGGCGTCACCAACTTCGACCGTTATGCCGTCGATCCGACACAATCCTTGCTGCTCGATCTGTTCCTGGACGAGCCCGAGATGGCGGAGGGTCAGTGGCGATGAGATACCTGCACGCAATGGTTCGCGTTCGCGATCTGGACGCGTCGCTGAGATTCTTCCGCGACGCACTCGGGCTGATCGAAACCCGGCGCAGCGATCATCCGCAAGGGCGGTTCACCCTCGTCTATCTGGCTGCGCGGGAAAACCCGGAGGTCGAAGTCGAGCTGACCTACAACTACGACGATGAGGATTATGGCGACGCCCGCAACTTCGGCCATCTGGCTTTCGCTGTCGACGATATCTACGCCACCTGCGCGCACTTGCAGGCGCGAGGCGTAACCATCAATCGTCCACCCCGCGACGGCCGCATGGCCTTCGTGCGCTCGCCCGACCTGATTTCCATCGAGCTGCTGCAGAACGGCAATGCCCTGCCACCCCAGGAACCCTGGACCTCCATGCCCAACATCGGAACCTGGTAATCCTCCCCTGTAGGAGCGGCTTCAGCCGCGATAGCTCGACCACGCGAAAGCAATCGCGGCTGAAGCCGCTCCTACAAGGCGCTCCTCCAAGACGCTCTTAATTGTCCAGGGCCTGGCGCAGGTCGGCGATCAGGTCCTCGCCGTTCTCCAAACCGACCGAAAGACGCAGCAGGTTCTGCGGCGAAATCGGATTCGCGC
>JBAZBG010000334.1:0-3656 GCA_041671585.1 Arenimonas sp.
CTCGGCATCGTCGCGGTAGCGGCGGGCGTCATCGGCGGTGGTGTGGTCGGACAGGCGGTAGGTGATGAATTCCAGCACGCTGCCGCCGTGGCCGTTGCGCGCGCGCTTGAGCGCGAAGTCCATGGCCGCGCGCACCGCGATGATGTCGTTGCCGTCGACCTGCACGCATTCCAACCCGCCGGCGATACCCTTCTGCGCCAGCGTCTTGGCCCCGGTCTGCGCCTTGCGCGGCACCGAGATCGCCCAGCCGTTGTTGATGATGCATTGCACGAAGGGCAGGGTGAAGGCGCCGGCCGCATTGATGGCCGCGTTGGTGTCGGTCTTCGACGACCCGCCGTCGCCGACACAGGCGACCGCGACCCGTGGCTCGCCACGCAGCTTGAACGCCAGCGCCGCGCCGGCCGCGTGCAAACATTGCGTGCCGATCGGCACGCACCAGGAATAATCGTGCGGCGGCCCGGAAAAATCATTGCCGCGCTCGTCGCCACCCCAGTACATCAACACGTCGCGTGGCTTCACGCCGCGCATGAACTGCGCGCCGTACTCGCGGTAGCTCGGGGCGAACACGTCGTCGTACTGCATGGCGCTGCCGATGCCGATGTGCGTGGCTTCGTGACCGAGGCAGGAGGCATAGGTGCCAAGCTTGCCGGTGCGCTGCAGGGCAACGGCCTTGGTGTCGAAGGCGCGCACCAGCAGCATCTGCTTGAACAGCTCGACCAGGTTGCGCCGGTCCTGCGCGAATTCCGGGAGATCCTCGCGCACCAGCGTGCCGTCGGGACCGAGGTATTGCAGGTGTTCTATTTCGAATGTTGCGACGATTGGCATGGAGCCCTCCCAGGCAGGCCATCTTTATAAACAAAAAGCGCGGCCGAAGCCGCGCTTTTTCGATTCGGCAGCAAGGCCGCCTAGTGTACCGTGGCTGATGCCCCCGGCGGGCCGACTACCCGCAGTGCCGCCGCCGAAGCGTTGTTTCCGGGCGTCGGGTCGGTCGTGGTCGAATTGAAGCTCGCGCCCACGCTCAGGGCGCTGCGGTCGGCGGCGTAGTAGGGGTTGACGGTCACGGTGATGCCGTCGGCGCGTCCGGCGGCGTACCACTCATCAATGCTGCAGGTCCAGGTGCTCAGGGTCGCGGTGTCGGTCGCATTGGCGCAGCTGAAGCCGTCGGCGGCGATCGCCGAGACCACGGCCTGGGGTCCGTTGACCGCAATCGCCAGCACGGCGCCGTGGCCGGCATGCGGCCCGTCGTTGGCCACGCCGATGGCGAACACCGCCAGCTTGTGCGAGAGCAGCGGGCCGCGTGGCGCCAACACTTTCGCCGCCAGGTCGGCCGACGCCGTGACCTGGACGCCGGCGCTGGCGCTGTTGTTCAGCGTTGCCAGGTCGGTCATTGGCGAGCTGATCTGCGCGCTCAGCGTCAGGGTTTGGCCGCCGAGTTCCTGCGTGGTCGGGGCAATGACCACGAAGCTGCCGGTCGCCGCCGACGCCAGGCTGGCGATGGTGCAACGCACGGTGGTGAGGTTGCCGGCGACCGCCGGGCTCGAACAGTTCCAACCCGCTGCCGGCTGCACGTCCAGGCCGCTGACGGCGGCATTGATGCTCAGGTCCAGGGTGACCGGGGCCGCGGCATCCGGACCGCCATTGCCGACGCCGACGCCGAAACCGACATCCTGGCCGATGACCACCGAACTGTCGGCAGCGATCACCGAGGCCGCCAGATCGGCGGTGGCGAACGAAGACTCGCTCAGGAACAGCACCACCGGGTCATGGTCGGAAACGCGCACCGGCACGGTGAAGTCGCCGTAGTTGTCCTCGCCGAAATCGGCGTTGATGCGCGCGTGCTCGGCGCGCACGCCGGCGGTCGTGTCGAGCAGCGCCTGGTTGACGACCATGTGGTCGAGCGATTGCGCGTTGCCGTCGAACGAGAACGAATAGCGATCGCCGGCCGCCGACAGCTCGGCCATGTTGGTCAACGGCGTGGTGATCGGACTGTCGACGTAGTTGAGCACTTCGGTCGGACCTGCCTCGCGGCCGGTGATTACACCCATCGAATCGGTGTAGCCGTCGTTGAACTCGAACGCGTTGAAATCGCCGAGCAATACCAGGCGTTCGCCGGGATTGGCCGTCTGCCGGGCGTGGACGATTTCCGCCAGGTACTTCGCTTGCGCCGCGCGCTTGGCGCGGATGCGGGCGCCGTCGGTCGCCCAGCCATTGCCGCCGGCGTCGGTCGAATTGACGCCGCTGAGCGAACGCAGGTGGTTGACGATCACGGTGACGTTGTAATGGGCGCCGTTGGCCTGGTTGACCCGGGCGCGCAGCAGCATCGACGGACGGTCATTGAGCAAGCTGGTCGTGCCGTCGGGATTGGCGAAGATGACGTCCTTGCCAAGCTGGGTCATTTCCAGCACCTGCACGCGCGGCACGCCGGGCGCCACTTCGGCGCTGCTGATCAGGAAGCCGACATCGATGCCGCCGACGTCATTGCCTTCTTCCAGGAACGCCGCGTACTGCGGATTGCTGGCGCAGCTACCGGGGAACAGGGTGTCGCCGGTATTGATGCTGGTCGCCAGGCGGCCGAGGATGTCCAGGTTTTCGACTTCGACCACGCCGAGGATATCCGGCGTGCGCACGTAGCCACAGATCGCGTTGGCCGTCTTCTTCAAACGATTGGCCAGCGCCGTCGGCGTCAACACCGGATCGCTGATGCCGGCGGCATTCACCTCGTCGAAGAAGCGTTGCAGGTTGAAGCCGCCGATGGTGATCTCGCTGCCCTTGGCCATCGACACCGCGGTCGCCGTGGAACCCGGCGTGACGGCGATGCCGGCGCTTGGATCGGGCAACACGCTGTACGCGCCGAAACCGTAGTCGAGCACGCCGATCAGGCCGCTGAGCGTATCGCCGACATCGGCGCCGAGCACGGGCGCGCCGGTCTGGCCGGTGCTTTGCACGCGGATGCGTTCGGGATTGGTGTCGAACACCGGCGGGTTGACGCCCGCGGGGAACGTGGTGGTATCGAGCGCGCCGACGCCGGGCTCGCGGAACGGACGGTCGACGCCGGGCACGACGCCGAAGAACACGCCGTTGGATGTCGATGTCGCATTGGCTTCGTTGACGAAGGCGGCGACCGGCGCGACGACATTGAGCGCGGGAATGCGCACGCGCATCGCCTCCAGGCGCTCCAACTGGTCGATCGGACCGCTCGCGTTGGCCAGCGCGGCGGTGATCTCGACGGCCGCCGGCAAGGCATTGCCGGTGCTGATCAGCGAGAGGCTCGGTGCGGTGAGCTCGGTCAGCGTCAGCTGATGCGGATTGCTGCCCGACACGAACTCGGCAACCTTGCCCAGCACGCGCACGCGGTTACCGACCGTGGCGGCGCTGCTCGGCGCGGAACCGGTGAAGATCACGATGGCCTCGGAGGTGGCGGCGTTGCCATCGGCGTCGGCATCGGCGCTCTGCAGGAAGAAGCTGTTCGACTTGCGTGCGGTCACGATGCCTTCAACCACCACGGTCTGGCCGGTGTACGGCGATTGCAGGCCGCTGCCCTGCACGCCGTGGATCGGCAGCAACTCGACCACCGACAGCGATAGCACCAGCGAGGCGCTGCGCAACTGTTCGTCGCCAACGCCGATACCGATGTTCTTGCTGCCTGATGCGGTGCC
>JBAZBG010000335.1:0-3642 GCA_041671585.1 Arenimonas sp.
TCCCGAGCAACCAGTTCAATATAAGCAGGCCCGCCAGAACGATGCTTGAACGACTGTCGTTGGCCGATAGCGCCAGCGCGATGGAGATGACCGTACCCGCCGCATAGGACAGACATACCCGCACATGCGAATGGCCGCGGCGCACGGCGTATTGATACAGGTGGTCGCGATGCGCGCGCCAGAACTTGCGCCCTCCCAGCAGCCGCCGCAACAAGGTGTAGCCGCTGTCCAGCAACAACACTGTCCCCAGCAACAACGCCTGGAACACGTCGATGGTCCCGCTCCGCCAGGCCAGCAACATTAATCCGAACACAGCTGCGCCCAGAACGTGGCTGCCGACATCGCCGAGAAATACCCTGGCCTTGGGCAAATTGAACGGAAGGAAGCCAGCGCACGCGCCCGCCAGCGCGAGGGCGAACAAGCGCAAGTCCCAGGGCTGGCCGGGCCAAAACGCCATCGCCAGCGCGATAAGCAGCGCCTGCACGGCGACCATTCCGTTGCTGCCATCCATGAAGTTCCAGATGTTGACCACATAACAGCAGGCGACGATCAGGCCCGCCATCGCGAACCAGCCAAGTCCCCACCCCTGGGACACGCCGGCGATCAGTGCCGTTGCGGCCAGCAGTTGCAGAACGAATTTGACGGGGGCGCTCACGGGCGCAACGTCGTCGAGCAAGCCAAGGGCGGCGAAAGCCGCAAGTCCGAAGGCGAGTCCGGTCGACGAGGAGGCCTGCGGGTAGATCGAAGTCAGCCAAAAAAGCGCCACGATCACAGTAATCGCAATTGCTATGCCGCCGCCGCGGGGCGTCGGCAGTTCGTGCAGCCGGCGCTGTCCGGGATGGTCCTGAATCTGCTTAAGCCGCGCGAAGCGTATCCAGGCCAAGGTCAGCAGACCGCACCCGGCAGCCGCCAACACGAACACGGCGGCCGGCCATGCGCTCGTAGGCATGTCAGTCGCCCGCCGCGCTGTGCAGCGGCTTGATGCTGCCCCAATGCTTGCAGCTCGGGCACTGCCAGTGATGCGCGCGGGCGCCGAAACCGCAGCGCTGGCAGCGATAGCTGTTGGTGCGGACGACCAGCTGGTCCGTGATCTGCTTGAGCGTGCGCAGCGATTCGCCCGGATCGTCGCCGGGATTTTCGATACTCAGATCGATGAGAGCCGCCTCGCCGCGAACCGAGGGACGCTGCTGCAGCTGGCGCGCCAGGAATGCCTGGGCGGAAGCGATGCCTTCGTCGCGCTGGATAAGCTGCGCCAGCGCCAACACCGGCGAAACGCCCGGATAGTGCTCGATCATTTCCTGCAGGAAACCACGCGCGCGGGCGGTTTCGCCGCGGCGTTCGTAGCAGGCAAGCAAGGGCGAGAGGATTTCCGGCAGAAACTCGATGTCGTGGCGGGCCACGCGCTCGAATGCACGAATCGCCGCGGCATCATTGCCCTCGGCCAGTTCCAGCCGGCCTTCGATGACGCCGGCCCGCACGCTATGACTGTCGGCCGAATAGGCCCTGCCGATCTCCTCGCGCGCCAGCTCGCTGCGGTTTTCCAGGCGCGCCTTTTCTGCCAGCTCGCAGTGGAAATGCGCGATCACCCGGCCCATCGGTTCGCCGGAGGTCTTTTCGTACTGCAGCGCATGTTCGATCGCCTTGTCCCAGTCACGCTCGAACTGGTAGATGGCGATCAACTGGCGCAGCGCCTGCGGCGCATGGACACCCATTTGCACCAGGTCGGTGAACAAGGTTTCGGCGCGGTCGAGCAGACCGGCGCGCATATAGTCCTCGCCCAGCGCCAGTACCGCCCGGGTCTTCTGTTCTTCGCTCAGGCCGTGGCGCGCGACCAGGCTCTGGTGCAGCCGGATTGCGCGGTCGACTTCGCCGCGACGACGAAACAGGTGGCCGAGGGCGAACTGGGTCTCCACCGTGTCCTTGTCGACTTCGGCGATCTGCAGGAATATCTCGATGGCCTTGTCCTGCTGCTCATTGAGCAGGTAGTTGAGGCCGCGAAAATAGGTATTGGAAAGCCGCGACACGCGCGCCCCGCCCTTTATTTCACCGCCGCGCCGGCCAGCCAGCCAGCCGCCAGCGGCGGCCGCTGGTATCAAGAGCAGCCAGGCCGCATGGGTCATCATGAAACGGTGTCTCTTTCGCTCGCCAGTTCACGCGAATCCGGGCCCGATTCAGTGCCCGTGGAGCCCTGGAAACGGCGCCGCAGCGGCCAGACCACGCCGGCGGTGACGACCAGGCCGCCGATCAGCGCGCCAAGCAACAGCACGGTCAGCAGGATCAGGCCAAGGCGCCCGTCGATGGCATCGAACCAGAGATCGACGTGCACGCGTTGCCGGTTCAGGGCGCCGAAGATGACGCCAAGAATCACGAAACACAGGGCAATCAGGGATTTGATCAGACGCATCGGAGAGGATTTCAGGTTTGCCAGATGCGGAAGAATGGTTCAGTCGCTGGCGACGTCTTCGCCACTATTGACCCGGTCGCGAAGTTCTTTTCCGGGTTTGAAATGCGGCACGTACTTGCCGGGTAGCGCCACCGAATCGCCGGTCTTCGGGTTGCGACCCAGGCGCGGCGGGCGGAAATGCAGGGAGAAGCTGCCAAAACCGCGGATTTCGATTCGCTCGCCCTCGGTGAGGGCATTGCTCATCATTTCCAGCAGCGTCTTGACCGCCATGTCCACGTCGTCGGACTTCAGGTGCGCCTGGCGACGGGAAAGGATTTCGATGAGTTCTGATTTGGTCATGTCAGCTGCGCGCTCTCGACGGCTGGGGTGAGCTGGGCAATCTGTTCTCTTTATAACATCGTGGCCCGGTTTAACCCGGGCCACGACACTTTTAAATCAACAACTTACTCGCCTTTGTTCAACTGCTCACGCAACAAGGCGCCGAGCTTGGTCGTACCGCTGGAAGCGTCCGATGCCTTGTTCACTTCGGCCATCGACTCAGCCACATCAGCCTCGTCCTTGGCGCGGATCGACAACTGCATGACGCGGCCCTTGCGGTCCATGCCCATGTACTTGGCTTCAACGGTGTCGCCCACCTTCAGGTGCTGCGAAGCATCCTCGATGCGCTCCTTGGCGATGTCGCTGGCGCGGACATAACCTTCGATGCCGTCCGGCAGAGCGATCGTGGCGCCCTTGGCGTCCACTTCCTTGACGACGCCGGTAACGATGGCGCCCTTCTGGGTGGTGGCCATGTAGGTGCCGATCGGATCCTGCTCCATCTGCTTGACGCCAAGGGAGATGCGCTCGCGCTCCGGGTCAACGGCCAGAACGACGGCTTCCAGCGTGTCGCCCTTCTTGTAGTTGCGCACGATGTCTTCGCCAGTGGTGTTCCAGCTGATGTCGGACAGGTGCACCAGGCCGTCGATACCGCCGTCCAGGCCGATGAAGATGCCGAAGTCGGTGATCGACTTGATCTGGCCGGAAACCTTGTCGCCCTTCTTGAAGATGGCGGCAAACGCTTCCCACGGATTGGACGCGCACTGCTTGATGCCGAGCGAGATGCGGCGACGCTCTGCATCGACGTCGAGCACCATGACTTCCACGTCGTCGCCGAGCTGCACGACCTTGGACGGGTTGACGTTCTTGTTGGTCCAGTCCATTTCGGACACGTGGACCAGGCCTTCGACGCCCGGCTCGAT
>JBAZBG010000336.1:0-3636 GCA_041671585.1 Arenimonas sp.
CGCGGGCCTTTGCTGGCCTTGCCAACGGCACTTTCCTGTTTTGCCTGCCGGGCTCGCCTTCCGCCTGCCGGACCGGCTGGGAAAAACTGATCCGCGCCCAGCTCGACGCCACCACTACGCCCTGCAACCTGGTCAATCTGCGGCCGCGCTTGCGCGAAACCTGACGCTTCCCCGCTTTCCGAGGCTACCCGCATGGCCAAGTTCACCAAGAAGGACTACGCGAAGGAACTGGAAGGCTTGCAGGTCGAGCTCAACCGGATGGCGCGTTGGCTGCAGCGCAGCGGCAAACGGCTGCTGGTGCTGGTCGAAGGCCGCGACACCGCCGGCAAGGGTGGCGTGATCTCGGCGATTTCCGATTGCCTGAATCCGCGTCAATGCCGGGTGGTCGCCTTGTCGAAACCCAGCGAACGCGAACTGTCGCAGTGGTACTTCCAGCGCTATCTGAGCCACCTGCCGGCGGCTGGCGAAATCGTCTTGTTCGATCGCAGCTGGTACAACCGCGCCGGTGTCGAGAAGGTGATGGGTTTCTGCACGCCGGCGCAAACTGCACTTTTCCTCAAACAGGCGCCGGTGCTGGAAAAGCAGCTCGTCGAGGACGGCATCCTGCTCTTCAAGTACTGGCTGGCGGTCGATCAGCAAGAGCAGGAAGAACGCTTCGCCGAACGGGTCTCCGATCCGCTCAAGCGCTGGAAACTATCGCCGATCGATTTGCGTGCGCGCGAGAGATACATCGAGTACGGCAAGGCGCGCGACGAGATGTTCGCCGCCACGCACAGCAAGCATGCGCCCTGGACGGTCGTGGATTTCAATAGCCAGAAGCGCGGACGGCTGAACCTGATCCGGGACCTGCTCGACCGCTTGCCGGATCAGGAAGTGAAGGATGAACCCTTCGAATTTCCGCGACTGAAGGGCAAGCTCGGCGTGGAGCGCTACACCGGACCGGTGCAACCAATTGCGGGAAAATACTGACGTTGCCGCCTGACCGGGCCAGGATGCGGCCGCGCAGGATTCAGAGGGTCGAAAAACCGGCGAGTGTCGGTACCGACGACAAGGACTCGCGCTGGACTTCAGTAACGCCTGCCAGCGGCGGCCCCTTCCACAACCAGGCTTCCAGTGCTGCAAGCGCCTTCTCGTCGCCCAGCGCCACGACTTCGACGCGGCCGTCGGCCAGGTTCCTGGCAAATCCCTGCAGATGCAGGGCGAGCGCCTGCTCGCGCGCGGAGGCGCGAAACCAGACGCCCTGCACCTTCCCGCTGACCACGAAACGCGCGGCGCTCATGTCGCCGGCGCGGGCTTCACTTCACCCGCATCGATGATCCTGGCCAGCTCGGCCATGGCAATCGGGCCCAGGAAGCGCTTGGCCACCTTGCCGTCGGGCGCGATCAGATAGGTCATCGGCAGCCCTTTCGGAATCTCGAAATCAGCGGGCGGCTCATAAACGTCGATCACGGCGATCGGGTAGGAGAAGACGTGTTCTTTCAGGAAGGCCTGCATGTCCGCCTCCTCGATTTCCTCGTAGGCAAGACCAATGACTTCGACATTGTCGCGCGCCTTGTCGAAGGCATCCAGGTCGGGGATTTCCTTCAGGCAGGGATTGCACCAGGTGGCCCAGAAATTCACCACGACCCACTTGCCGCGATGCTCGGCGAGATCGAACTTCTTGCCATCGAAGGTCTCGAGCACCAATCGCGGAATTTCCGGTTTCGGCGCCTCGCCCGTCGGCGCCGGGGCGCTGACTGTCGGGGCCGGCGGTGCCGCGACCGAGGGCACCGGCTCGCCGGCAGGCGAGCAGCTTGCCAGGAAAAGCATTCCGGGAAAAAGCAGCCGGGACGACATTCTGGTCATTGCTCGATGTCCTTGCTCGGATGATGGGTGAAGAAGCTGCCGACGCAGCGCTCCAGCGGGGACATCAATGGTAATCGCAGATGGTCGAGCGCGGCGTTGGCAGCGCGGCCGATCGCGTCCTGCCGCGAGGGAAGCAACAGCTCGCCGGTCGGAATGCGCAGTGCCAGGCCTTCGTACAACTCGCCCATGGACACCGCCTGCAGGTCGCGCGACAGCAGCCAGGCACCGGATTCGCCCCGTTGCAGGATGTTCATCTCGCACAGGGACGAGATCATCCGCTGCAGCAGTTCGTCGGTGAGGCTCGGTTCGCGCTGCTTGATTTGCGTCAGGTGCAGCCCCAGGCCGTCCCGCCGGGCTTCCTCGAAGCGGCCGAGCAGGCGCATGACGGCATACAACTCCGCCCCGGGGCTCAGCCGCAATGCGCGCGGCTGGTAGCGGAAGGACGCGAGCGAAGCGGCGAGCGAAGCGCCAAGCAGGACCACCAGCCAACTGGTGTAGACCCAGATCAGGAAAATCGGGATCACGGCCATGGCGCCGTAGAGTTGTTCGAACGAAGCGTTGCGCAGGTAGATGGCCAGGCCCCACTTCAGCCATTCGAACAGGAGAGTCGCCAGCAAGCCGCCAATCAGCGCGAATCTCAGTTGAATGGTCCGATGCGGAATAAACCAGTAGGCGGCGGTGAAAGCGATCAACTCCAGGGCGACCGGCAGGTAGCGCAGCAGGCGCTCGGCCAAGCCGCTGGCTTCGACGCCCGCCAGCGAGGGAATGGAAAAGAAGGCCGACGTCGCCGCCAGCGCCGCCACCATCAGCAGCGAGCCCAGCGTGAGCAGAGTCCAATACATCACGAACCGGGTCAGCTTCGGCCTAGTCGACGGCACGCGCCAGATCCGGTTGAAGGCCTGTTCGATGCTCCACATGGTCAGCAGGATCGAGGCCAGCAGCGCCGCCACCCCGGTGCCGGTCAGCTCGCGGGCGCTGTGCGAGAAATCGCGCAGGTATTGCTCAACGGCGCGGGCCGAGACGGGGACGAAGTTGGCGAAGATGAATTCCGAGAGCTTCACGCTCCAGATATCGAAGACCGGGAAAGCGGAAAGCACGGCAAAGACGACGGCCGAAAACGGCACCAGCGCGAACATCGTCGTGTAGGCCAACGCGCCAGCGGACTCGAAGCAGCGGTCGTCCACGAAGCGTTTGAGCAGGAAGCGGAAGAACAACGTGATGCGCTCGCGGTCGATGCGCGCGACCCACCGGCGCATGCCGGCAAAGATGGAATCGTCCTTGTGCATCCAGAAAGGGTAGCGCACCCGGTGCCCGGATGCCGCATCGTGGCGGCATGGGCTACGCTGTACGACCCAGGAGACGACATTTGGAAATTCTCGTTTTGTATTACAGCCGCGGCGGCTCTGTCGCGCAGCTGGCCCGGCACATCGCCCGGGGCGTGGAGGAAGGCGGTTGCACCGCGCGCTTGCGCACGGTGCCCGCGCTGGCGCCGGTGACTCAGGTCGCCGAGCCCGCGGTGCCGGAAGCCGGCGCGCCCTACGTCGAACGCAAGGACCTGGCCGAATGCGCCGGGCTGATCCTCGGCAGTCCCACGCGATTCGGCAACATGGCCGCGCCACTCAAGTATTTTCTCGACGGGACCAGTGCCGAATGGATCAGCGGAACGCTGGTCGGCAAACCGGCGGCGTTCTTCACCTCGACCGCCACCATGCACGGCGGCCAGGAGTCGACTCTGCTGTCGATGATGCTGCCCTTGCTCCACCACGGCGCGGTCATCGTCGGCATTCCTTA
>JBAZBG010000337.1:0-3628 GCA_041671585.1 Arenimonas sp.
GGATCGGATGTGTCTGCGCGCCGATGCGCACTTCGCCGGACCCTTGCAGGACCAGAAACATTTCTTCGTTGACGCGGTGGCAGTGGAACGGAAACGCCGCCCTGCCCGGCGGCACCGCGGTGATGTTGTAGCCGAGCTTCTGTGCACCCAGGCGCGTCGCCACCTGGCCCATCCTTGCGTCGAACACCGCGGCCGCCGGTCCGGCGGCAGCGAACGCAGGAGGCCACGGCTGCAGTTCGACATCGGCGATGTTCATGATGCGCTGGGTCATGGGGTTCTCCTGTCTACTTGATTGCGGCTTCCGCCGCGAGGGTGCGAGCACCGCGCGCCCCTTCACGGAATAGGCGCGGCACGCGTCGGTGTCGATGAAGGCGGCATTTCCGAGTTGCTTCCGGGAATGGCTGGGCCGGCTCTCGGATTTTAGCCTACCAGCCAGTAGTCGTGCCGGAGCGATGGCTCGCCGCTACTGCACCGCAACCGCCTGCTGGCGCGCGTACTCGCGCTGCTTCATCGACAGATAGTCCGCGCGCTCCATCTCGTGCAACTGCCGCCGGTACTGTTCGGTCGAATCGAACCAGCGTCATGGCGTCAGCGATACGGCTGTCCAGATGACTTATGTCACGTGCCTGAAACCGCGCCATGGCTCAGGCTGCGCTACCCGTTCCGAGTATCTCCCATGCCCCGCACCCCCTTGTTCCTGGCGCTGCTCGCGCTTTCCGGCGCCGTGCGCGCCCAGACGGCGCCGGCTGCGATGCCGCACGATATCCCCCGGCTGCCCGCGGGCATCGTCATCGACGGCCAACTGGACGACGCAGCCTGGGCCACCGCTGCGGAGTACGACCTGGCTTACGAAATCGATCCGGGCGACAACATTGCGCCGTCGGCGACCACCAAGGCGCGCATCGGCTACACGGAAGATGCGCTGTACGTCTCATTTCGGGCGCAGGATCCCAAGCCGGGCGATATCCGCGCCCACCTGCGCGACCGCGATGCCGCTTACCGCGACGACTTCATCGGCATCATCGTTGACACCTTCGACGACCAGCGCCGCGCCTACGAGTTCTTCGTCAATCCCTTCGGCGTGCAGATGGACCTGATCAACGACCAGGCCACTGGCAACGAGGACGATTCCTGGGATGGCCTGTGGACCAGCGCCGGCCGGATCACCGATGCCGGCTATGAGGTCGAGCTGCGCATTCCGTTCGCCACGCTGCGTTTCCGTGACGGCGAGGAAGCCAAGCGCTGGGGCCTGAGCCTGTTCCGCAGCTACCCGCGCAACGTTCGCCATCAGTTCGCCAACAACAGGGTCAGCCGCGACTCCAAGTGTTTCATCTGCACCTTCGACAAGTTCGCGGGCATGGCCGGCGTCAAGTCGGGTCGCAACCTGACCGTGGTGCCGACCATCACCATAGCGCGGCCGGAGTACCGCGACTTTGCTGGCGACCAGTGGCGCAACGACGGGGTCAACATCGAGCCGGGCGTGGATGTGTCGTGGGCGCCCACGCCCAACCTGACCGTCAATGGCACGATCAATCCGGACTTCTCGCAGGTCGAAACCGACCAGGCCCAGCTCAATCTCAACGACAGTTTCGCGCTGTTCTTCCCGGAGAAGCGGCCGTTCTTCCTGGAGGGCGCCGACTACTTCAACACGCAGTTCAACGTACTCTATACGCGCCAGATATCGGATCCATCGTGGGGGTTGCGTATTACCGGACGCGCCACCGACGGGGCCTACGGCGCGTTCGTCGCCCAGGACACGACCACCCTGTTGTTGGTGCCCGGCGTACTGAGCTCGGGCTTTCGCCAGCTTGACCAGCCGGCTGACGTCGCGGTGGTCCGCTACCGCTACAACCTGGACGAGAACACCACGCTGGGCGTGATCGGCACCTTCCGCCACGGCGACGAGTACGCCAACGACGTGGTCGGCGTGGATGGTCGCTGGCAGAAGGGTGCGCACACGGTAACCGCGCAGGTACTGCGCAGCGAATCGGAATATCCGCTGTCGCTGGACTTCGCCGATGCCTCGCCTTCAGGCACGGCCAAGCAGGCTTTCTACAACTTCGGCAACCGTGCCTGGAGCTTCAACGCCGGACACATCGCCGTGGATCCGGGCTTTCGCGCGGACCTCGGCTTCATCGGCCAGGTGGGATACGAGAAGTCGGTGATCGGCGGCGGCCATACCTGGTACGGCAAGGAAGGGAGCAAGATCACCCGCGTGAATTTCTACAGCGACTGGGACATCACCCATCGCTTCGACGGCCAGTTGCTCGAGCGCGAGCTCGAAGCAAGCATCAACGTGCAGGGTCCGATGCAGAGCAGCGTGAACCTGTTCGGGATGACGCGCGTGCGCTTCTGGAACGACCAGATGTTCGACGAGAACAATGTCGGGTTGAACGGCAACGTCACGCCCTGGTCCGGCGTGCGGCTTGGCGCCGGCGTCAACACCGGTCAGCGCGTGGACCTGCGGGAATCGCGCGAGGGCCGTTACCTGGCGCTGGATGTGTGGGGAGAAATCGACGTGGGCCGCGGCGTCAACATCGTTCCAAACATCAGCTGGTCGCGCTTGCGGCGCGATGGCGGTACCGCGTACACCGCGCTGGTCTTCGACACGCGATTGAGCTGGCAGCTCGATCCGCGCCAGCGCTTGCGCCTGACCATGCAGGGCAGCCATATCGAGCGCGATCTCGATCTGTACTCGTCCACCGACGTAACCAAGGGTGGCCGAGAGTGGGGCGGCCAACTGCTGTATTCGTACAAGGTCAATCCGCATACGGCTTTCTATGGCGGCGTTTCCTACGGTGCGATTCGCGACGACCACAACCCGGACATGTTCGGCAATAGCCGGGGTGTGTTCTTGAAGTACAGTTATGGTTGGCAGCCAGGCACCTGAGCTATCGAAATGGATCCTCGTACCGAGCAAGCGATCCTGCTGATCACGACGGGCTTCAGGGAACCACTGACACTGGTCGAGCTCGCGGCGAGAGTAGGGCTGTCGCCGTTCCACCTGCATCGCCTTTTCAAGTCGGATACCCAGGAAACCCCAGCGGCCTACCTCACCCGCATCCGCCTTGACCATGCAGCGCATCTGATGATCGTGTTGCCCGATGCGCCACTGCTGCAGATCGCCATCGAAAGCGGATTCAGTTCGGCGGCGACGTTTGCGCGCGCGTTCCGGCAATATTTCCGGCAAACGGCATCCGAATACCGGCAGCGCAAGCGACTGCTGGTGAACACCGACGCTCCCTCGTCGACGCTGTCATTGCATCGGCTACCGGCGCGCAAGCTGCGCGTCGAACGTTGTGTCCTGAATGAAGACGCGTTGAGTATTGCGTATCGTCGCCTCCAGGCGCGCAGCAATGATGCGCGGTGCATCGTGCTCGGCGTTTTCGTCGATGCGCCGTTCCATCAGGATCGGGCCAGCTGCCGTCACTATCTGGCGCTCGAATCAGAGCAGTGCCTGGACGAAGCCAGCGCGTTTGCGCTGCCGGGTGGCCTGTACGCCCGCTTCAGAGTCTCGGGTGACCTCGATGTCGTGAGTCGGGAGATCCTGCGCTTCAAGTCCGAGCAACTCGATCCTTCGCCCTATGCCATCGGCTCGACACTGGCGTTCGAGCGGATCGAGCTGCCG
>JBAZBG010000338.1:0-3618 GCA_041671585.1 Arenimonas sp.
CAGATTTCGGTGAGCGGCACTCCGATGACGTGCACGTCCTCGCGGAAGCGCGATGCGGGCAGCGGCTTGCTGTTGTCGTAAAAAAGGTAGCCGCCCGGCTCGATTTCCTTGAGGTCGGCGGCCCAGGTCTGCGGATTCATCGCCACCATCAGGTCGACGCCGCCGCGCCGGGCCAGGTGACCGCTCTCGGTCACGCGCACTTCGTACCAGGTCGGCAGGCCCTGGATGTTGGAAGGAAAGATGTTGCGCGGGCTGACCGGAACGCCCATGCGCAGGATGGCCTTGGCGAACAATTCGTTCGCCGACGCGGAGCCGGAACCGTTGACGTTGGCGAACTTGACGACGAAGTCGTTGATCGCGGTGATCGGAGCGTGGGCGCTTGGCTTCATGCCGCTTGCCTCGTCTTCTTGCTGCGGCAACCGGGTTCGCCGGCGCGGGTAAGTTCAAGCAATGACTTCTGCATGTCCCAGGCGCCCGTGGGGCAACGCTCGGCGCACAGGCTGCAGTGCAGGCAGACGTCCTCGTCCTTCACCATGACCAACCCGGTCTTCAGTGGGGCTGAGACGTAGAGGTCCTGTGCATGGTTGAGAGCTGGAGCGGTGAGATGCGTCCGTAACACCGGCTCCTCGTCATTGCGCGTAAACGTGATGCAATCCATCGGGCAGATATCGACGCAGGCATCGCACTCGATGCACAGGTCCTTGGCGAAGACGGTTTGCACGTCGCAATTCAGGCAGCGCTCGGCTTCCTTGAAGGCAGTGGCGATGTCGAAGCCGAGTTCGACTTCCACTGAGATGCTCTTCAGCGCCTTCTCCTGCACTTCCAGCGGCACCTTGAAGCGCTCGTCGCCGGACACCTCGTTGTCGTAGCTCCACTCGTGGATGCCCATCTTCTGGGACACCAGGTTGAGCAGCGGATCCGGACGTTCCTCGACATCTTCTCCCGCCAGGAACTTGTCGATGGAAATCGCCGCGTCGTGGCCGTGCGCAACGGCCCAGATGATGTTCTTCGGACCGAAGGCCGCGTCGCCGCCGAAGAATACGTTGGGCAGGCTCGACTGCATTGTGCTGGTGCTTACCACGGGCATGCCGTGCTCGTCGAAGGCGATGCCGATGTCGCGCTCGATCCAGGGGAAATAGTTTTCCTGGCCGACGGCGATCAGCACGTCGTCGCATTCCACGAATTGCTCGGGCTCGCCGGTCGGCACCAGCTTGCGGCGGCCGTTGGCGTCGTACCAGGCGACCACCTGTTCGAACATCATGCCGACCAACTTGCCGCCTTTGTGTACGAAGCTCTTGGGCACCAGGTAGTTGAGGATCGGGATACCTTCGTGGATGGCATCCTCCTTCTCCCACGGCGAGGCCTTCATCTCATCGAAGCCGGAGCGCACGATCACCTTCACGATTTCGCCGCCCAGCCGTCGCGAGCTGCGGCAGCAATCCATGGCGGTGTTGCCGCCGCCGAGCACGATCACCCGCCGGCCGATCTTGTCGATGTGCCCGAACGAAACCGAGGACAGCCAGTCGATGCCGATGTGGATGTTGTCCTTGGCGTCCCAACGGCCGGGCAGGTCGAGATCGCGGCCGCGCGGCGCGCCGCAACCTACAAAGATCGCGTCGTAGCCTCCTTGCAGCAGCGCCTTCATCGAGTCGATGCGCTCGCCGCCGTGAAACTCGACGCCGAGGTCGAGGATGTAATCGCACTCCTCGTCGATCACCGATTCCGGCAGACGGAAACGCGGCACTTGCGTGCGCATGAATCCGCCGGCCTTGGGGTCGCTGTCGAACACGGTGACGTGGTAACCCAGTGGCGCCAGGTCGCGAGCGACGGTCAGCGACGCGGGGCCGGCGCCGACGCAGGCGATGCGCCTGCCGTTCGGCTTGCCCGGCTTGGGCAGGCGGTTGCGGATATCGGATTTCTGGTCGGCGGCGACGCGCTTGAGCCGGCAGATCGCGACCGGCTCGGGTTTCTCGCCGTTGTTTTCCTCAACCCGGCCGCGCCGGCAAGCCGGCTCGCAGGGGCGGTCGCAGGTGCGGCCGAGGATGCCCGGGAACACATTGGATTCCCAATTGACCAGGTAGGCATCGTCGTAACGACCCGCGGCGATCAGCCGGATGTACTCGGGAACCGGGGTGTGCGCGGGACAGGCCCACTGGCAGTCGACGACTTTGTGAAAGTAATCCGGGTTGCGGATATCGGTGGGTTGCACTGACGCCCTCCACGCTGCTTCGATGATGTTGCTGTGCGCGCCGAAGCACCGCTGCGGCGCGCGCCGTTCAAGCCATCCAAGTCGAGTCTAGCCGCTTGCGCGGCGGGAAGGAACGGGCGCCGGAAAAAACAAAACCCGCCATAGAGGCGGGTCTTGTTGCTTGCGCTGGTACCGGTGATAGGACTCGAACCTACACGACATCGCTGCCAGTGGATTTTGAGTCCACCGCGTCTACCATTCCGCCACACCGGCATGTGTGCGGGGGGATTATAGCGGGCTTGGGCGATTCTGGGTACGGCGAAGGGTGGCGCGGCGCCATTGGCTCAAGGATCGCACTCGATCTGATCCAGGCACAGGCTCTTGCTGCCGCGCAGGTACCAGCCGTCGCCGATCGGTTCATACGTGGCGCAGGTGCCCATGGCGCGCTGATAGACGTGCAGCGAGATGGTGATGCGATCCGGCTGCGGGTTGCGGATGGTGTGGTATTCGTGTGGCGGCAACAGGCTGCCAGCGGTGCCGGCGCCGGCCAGCAAGGTCTCGTGCATGCTGAAGCGGCTGCGCTCGCCCGCTTCTTCCTCGAGTTCGTAGCGGGTGATTTCCAGTTGCCCTTGCCACACGCCTTCCACGCACCACAATCCGCAATGGTCGTGGATCGGCGTGCCTTGACCCGGCGCCCAGGTCATCGCCACCACGCTGGTGCCGCGCTCGGCGCAGGCGTAGATCTCGCGCCGCGCATAATGGCCTTCGACCGGTTCGTACACGCAATCGGGCAGGGAAACGGCGCGATCCCGGATCAGGCGGCACAGACCGTCGCGCAGGCTGCGGGTCAGGCCCTCGCCATCGGGCTCGGCGTAGGCGGCGTCAATGACCGCCAGGAGGGCATCGCGACCGCGGAATTCTGGAAAGCTCATGGCGGCAGTTTACAGGCGGGCGAGGAATCCGGCGATCACCGGGCCGAACTGCGCGATATCGACCAGGAACGCATCGTGCCCTTGCGGCGAGTCCAGATGAACGAATTCAGCCTCGGCGCCCCCGGCGCGCAGGCCGTCGGCCACCTGCTGTTGCTGCTGCAGCGGAAACAGGATGTCGGTGTGCACGCCGATCGACAGCGATTTCCCGACCCGGACCCGGGCCAACCCGGCCATCACGTCGTGATCGGCGTACTCGGCCAGGTCGAACCAGTCCATCGAGCGCGAGAGGTACAGGTAGCAATTCGGGTCGAACTGGAACACGAAGCGCCGGGCATGTCCTTCCAGGTAACGCTCGACCTCGAACTCGAGGCCGAACGGATCGTCCTCGCGGCATTCGCTGTCCAGGCGAACGCGGCCGAAGCGGCCGTCCCATTCCATCGCCGAGCGATAAGTCACCACGCCGAGCTTGCGCGCCATGCGCATGCCGTTTTCCGGGTA
>JBAZBG010000339.1:0-3614 GCA_041671585.1 Arenimonas sp.
TGGCAACCAACGCTGCCGAATACGGGCGCTTCAACCTGCTGCTTGGCTCGGCCGATGCACTGCACTACGCCAGCAACCATCCGCACTACCGGCACTCGCGCCTCCCGCCCGGCGTGCACGCGCTTTCCAACGGCGATCTCGACGCGCCCTGGCCGAAGGCGGAACTGGCAAGGCAGTCGCTGGCGGATTGGCTGACCAGGCCGACGTCTGCCCGTGGCACCCCGGATGTGTCCTCGCTGTTCGAAGCGTTGGCCGACCGGACACCGGCGGCCGACGACGCGCTGCCGGATACTGGCGTGGGCCTGGAGCTGGAACGCTTCCTGTCGCCGCCTTTCATCGTCGGCCAGGACTACGGCACCCGCGCCAGCACCGTACTGTTGATCGACGACCAACAAGCCGTGTTCTGCGAACGCCGCTTCGGCCCCGGCGGCACCTTCGAAGGCGAAACCCAACTTCGCTTCCCCGTGCCCCCATCAAATCCCATGTAGGAGCGGCTTCAGCCGCGATAGCCCCAGACAAGCATCGCGGCTGAAGCCGCTCCCACAGGTGGCGAGTTTTCGCGGCTGAAGCGGCTCCTACAGGTGGCGAGTTTTCGCGACTGAGGCGGCTCCTACATAATGTCGGGATGAAGAATTCTACGAATCTGCGCGGCATCGCTGCGATGCTGCTGGCGGTAGCTCTGTTTTCGCTGATGGACACGGGCCTTAAACTGCTCTCCCCGCACTATCCCGCCGTCCAGGTCGCGGCGATGCGAGCGCTTTCCTCGCTGCCATTCGTCGTCGCCTACGTTGCCTGGCGCGGCGCGTTCTCAACCCTTGTCCGTGTGCGCTGGCCGCTGCACTTCCTGCGTGGTGCGCTGGGCATCGCGATGCTGGCGCTGTTCACCTTCGGCCTGCGCCACCTGCCTTTGGCTGAGGCTTACTCCATCTTCTTCGTCGCGCCGCTGCTGATCACTGCCCTGTCGGTACCGTTTCTCGGCGAACGGGTCGACTCGGCGCGCTGGACGGCCATCCTGGTCGGCCTGTTGGGCGTGATTGTGGTGTTGCGGCCGAGCGGCGCTGGAGTGTTCACGCTGGGTGGCCTGGCCGTGCTGGGCGCGGCCTTGTTCTATTCGATCTCGGCGATAACGGTGCGCATCGTCGGCCGCACCGACTCGACCGAGAGCCAGGTGTTCTGGTTGATGGCCCTGATCGGCCTGGGCGCTGGGATCATGGCAGCGCCGCACTGGACGCCTATCCGCATCGAAGATGCCTGGGTGCTCCTTGGCGTGGCCGTCACCGGCTTTCTCGGTCAACTGGCAATCACTGAAGCGTTCCGTCGCGGCGAGGCGTCGGCCATCGCGCCGTTCGAATACAGTGCGCTGGCCTGGGGGCTTGGCCTGGACTGGGCGTTGTGGCGCACCCTGCCGGACGCGTTCACCTTGCTCGGGGCTGCCATCATCGTCGCCAGCGGTGTTTATCTGGTACGCCGCGAGAAGGTCCACGTCGAGGCCGAGCATCCCTGAACCGTAGCCCAGTGAGATTGTCCGCGCGTCAACCAACGAAACGCGCCGGCGTTATTGGTGGCAATACCCGCCAACCAAGGACCGCCATCGTGAACAATTCCTTGCTGCTAGTAATGTGTGTTGCGATTTCCTCAACCGCTTTTGCCCAGGCGCCGAATCCGACGGATAGCCAGGCGCGACGACAGCAGATGCGCGAGAAGGCCGAAGCTCGCTTTACCGAGTCGGACCGCAACCGTGACGGCAAGCTCAGCTTTGCCGAATGGCAGGACGCGCGCAGTAAGCAACTGAGCGAACAGTTCCGCAAGCTCGACGGCAACAACGACGGCACGCTGAGCCAGGACGAACTGCGCCAGGGTCATCGGCAACGACGGCAAATGCGCGGCGCCCATCGGCAGCAAGCCGAAGCCCGGCGGGCCAGGTTACGCGCGCTGGACGCGAACAAGGATCAGGCGCTGACCCGTGCCGAGATCGGCGACCGCATGCCGAAGCTGAGTGAAAACTTCGAAAGTATCGACAGCAATCGCGACGGCAAGCTTACCCGCGAGGAGATTCGCGCGGCGCGGGCGACGATGCGCGCGCCGGCGCGTTGACTTCAGTGCGTCAGCGGGTTTCGGCGCCGGGAAAATCCCCAGCAACCGTATAGATAACTCGATCCCGCTCGGAACGGCCGCGAAGGTGGGGCAGCACGCCAAGCAACACCGGCGTCTTGCCGGCAGCTTGCAGTTCGTTGAGGAAGTAGATTTCCACTTCGCGTTTCATGATGAACACGCGACGCGTCTCGTTCTCGGCCAGCTCCTCGGCCACAGTCTGGTCATAGGACGAGTCCGATATCGACTTTGGCTGCGGTTTGAACGACAGGCGCTCGATTTCCGTATTCAAGTACAGGTTCAAGCCATTTCGCGTCATGTCTTCCACGAACAGCACCTCGTTGGGGTGTCCCGGAAGCATTGGCACGAGTTCCGCGGCGAACCAGCGACCGTCCTTGTCGGTGGGATACGCCGCGACCGCGAGCTTCACCCCAAGGAGCACGACTATCCAGACGCCAAGCAGCGGCACGAAAACTTTCGGGCGCCACTGGCCAGGCGCCAACGCCCGCCCAAGCAACAAGGCCAGCGGCACCATCAAGGGCAGCAGGTACAAGGGCAGGCGCGAGCGCGCCAGGCAGAACACCACCAGCGGCAGCGCGAGCCAAAACCAGAGAAAGCGAAGCTCGTCCGGCATGGCCAGTCGCGCGGCGATGCGTTCACGCAAGCGCGGCACAGACAAGACCAGCCAGGGCAGGGAGCCGAGCACCAGGGTCGGCAGGTAAACCACGAACGGCCCGTACCATTGCGGAAAACGTTTCAGCTCGTTGGTGGCGATGCGGGCATAGACTTCGTGGCCGAGAAAATACTCGAGCAGTCCGGGATGCCGGCGAATCACAATCAGGTACCAGCCCAGGCCAATGACGGCAAAGGCCAGCAGTCCGAGCGGACGCAGCAGGCGCAGCCCGCGCCGCTGGCTGAGCTCGAAAGCGACAATCGCCAGCAGCGGCAGCAGGCCGGGCGGTCCCTTGGCCAGGAAGGCCAACCCGAAACCTGCCCACATGGCATCGAGCCATCGCGGCGATCTTCGGGCAAAACGTTCCTGCACGTAGCAAGCCACGGCCAGCGCTTCGGTCAGGGTCAGGAAGGAATCCGTGTTGATGGTGTTCGCAGCTAGAAAGGGAACCGGACTGGTGGCGTAGATAAGCGCCGGCAACCAGGGTTTGTCCGGCACGAAGCGCTTACCCAGCTGATAGACCAGAACGACAGTCAGCACGAAGGCCAGCGCGATCGGCAAGCGCACCGCCCACTCCGTGCGCCCGAAGGCGGCGACGCTGCCGGCCATGGCCCAGTAGGTCAGCGGCGGCTTGGTGAAGTGCAGCGCCTCCGCGTTGCGGCGCAGGCTGATGAAATCGCCGCTGTGGAGCATCTGCAGGGCGACATTGGTGTAGCGGCCCTCATCGGGTTCCCAAAGTCCGCGCGCGCCCTGGAAGGCCAGGCCGAGAAGCAAGGCAAGCGCGACGACCGCCAGGAACGGTCGCCGGCGCACAAGATCGGTCAAGGACAAGGCCGGGCGCTCGAGGTGG
>JBAZBG010000340.1:0-3596 GCA_041671585.1 Arenimonas sp.
TCGGCTGCAGGCACGGCGGCACCAGTCCGGATGGCCGCGTCACTTTGAAAGTCGAAGAAGAATGCCTGGCCGCCTGCGCCGGTGCGCCGATGATGGTGATCGACGGTCACTATCACGAGCGCCTGACACCGGCGAAGCTCGACGAGTTGTTCGACGGATTGACCTGAGAAATCCCATGGCCCAGCACGACACCCACGGCCCGGTTGGCCCGGCTCCGCAGGAACACAGCGTGGTCTACACGACGCTGCATTTCGACAGGCCCTGGTCGTACGAGAATTATCTCAAGACCGGCGGCTACGCCGCACTGCGCAAGATCCTGGCCGAGAAGATCCCGCAGGAGCAGGTGATCGACATGGTCAAGCAGTCCGGCCTGCGCGGCCGTGGCGGCGCAGGCTTTCCGACCGGGCTGAAGTGGAGTTTCATGCCGCGCACCTCGCCCGGCCAAAAGTACATCCTGTGCAATTCGGACGAATCCGAGCCCGGCACCTGCAAGGACCGCGACATCCTGCGCTACAACCCGCATTCGGTCATCGAAGGCATGGCGATCGCCTGCTACGCCACCGGCTGCACGGTCGCCTACAACTACATGCGCGGCGAGTTCCACCACGAACCGTACGAGCGTTTCGAGGAAGCCTTGAAAGACGCGTACGCGAACGGCTGGCTGGGCAAGAACGTGCAGGGCTCGGGCGTCGACATCGACATGTATTCCGCGCTCGGCGCCGGCGCCTACATCTGCGGCGAAGAGACCGCGATGATGGAATCACTGGAAGGCAAGAAGGGACAGCCACGCTACAAGCCGCCGTTCCCGGCCAACCACGGCCTGTATGGCCGGCCGACCACCATCAACAACACCGAGACCTACGCTTCGGTACCGGCGATCATCCGCAATGGCGCCGACTGGTTCCTCAACCTGGGCAAGCCGAACAACGGCGGCCCGAAGATTTTTTCCGTCTCCGGCCATGTCAATAATCCGGGCAATTTCGAGGTTCGCCTCGGCACCTCGTTCGCCGACCTGCTGGCGCTCGCTGGCGGCGTCCGCGACGGCCGCAAGTTGAAGGCAGTGATTCCCGGCGGTTCGTCGATGCCGGTGCTGCCGGCCGAGATCATGATGGCCTGCACGATGGATTACGACTCGATCCAGAAGGCCGGTTCCGGCCTGGGTTCGGGCGCGGTGATCGTGATGGACGAGACCACCTGCATGGTCCGCGCCTGCCAGCGCATCGCGCGGTTCTACTACGCCGAGAGCTGCGGCCAGTGCACGCCCTGCCGCGAAGGCACGGGCTGGATGTACCGCGTGCTGACCCGCATCGTCGAGGGCCACGCCACGATGGATGACCTGCACATGCTCAAGGCGGCGGCGGGTCAGATCGAGGGCCACACCATCTGCGCCTTCGGCGAAGCCGCCGCATGGCCGGTACAGGGCTTCCTGCGCCATTACTGGAACGAGTTCGAATTCGCCATCCTCAACAAGCGCTTCCTGGTCGATGAGCCGGCCGCGCCTTCGCCTGTAGTGGAGGCCGCATGAGCGCCGCACCGATCCCCGCCGCGGTAGACGTGGTCAACATCGAGATCAATGGCGTGCCGATGCAGGCGCCGAAGGGATCGATGATCATCCACGCGTCCGACAAGGCCGGCATACCGATTCCGCGTTTCTGCTACCACGAGAAACTGCCGATCGCGGCGAATTGCCGCATGTGCCTGGTCGACGTCGAAAAGATGCCCAAGCCGGCACCGGCCTGCGCGACGCCGGTGATGGAAGGCATGAAGGTCTACACGCAGACGCGCCGCGCGCTCGATGCGCAGCGCAACGTGATGGAATTCCTGCTGGTGAATCATCCGCTCGACTGCCCGATCTGCGATCAGGGTGGCGAATGCGAGTTGCAGGACGTGTCGATGGGCTATGGCCGTTCGGTATCCAGGTATGTCGATCGCAAGCGCGTGGTTGCCGACGAGGATTTCGGCCCGCTGGTCGCCTCCGACATGACCCGCTGCATCCAGTGCACACGTTGCGTGCGGTTCACCGCCGACATCGCCGGCACCTACGAGCTCGGCGGCATGAGCCGCGGCGAGAACCTGCAGATCGGCACCTACGACGGCAAGCCGCTGATGACCGAATTGTCGGGCAACGTCATTGACGTTTGCCCGGTCGGCGCGCTGACCAACAAAGTGTTTCGTTACCGAGCGCGCGCCTGGGAGCTGACTGCCCGGGATTCGTTCGGTTACCACGACGCGCTCGGTTCGAACCTGCACCTGCATATCCATCGCGGCGAAGTCGTCCGCACCGTGCCGCGCGACAACGAGGCGATCAACGAGTGCTGGTTGTCCGACCGCGATCGCTACTCGCACCAGGGTCTGTACGCGGCCGACCGCGCGTTGCGCCCGATGCTGCGCAACGGCGATGCATGGCGTGAAGTGGAGTGGGAAGAAGCGCTGCTGGTCACTGCCGAGTTGCTCAGGAAGACCGACGCTGGCCAGTTGGGCGTGCTCGCGCATCCTGCCACCGCCAACGAAGAAGGCATCCTGCTGGCGGCGATGGCCAAGGCGCTGGGCACCGGTCATGTCGATCACCGCATCAAGCAACTCGATTTCGCCGATGCAGCCGTCGCCGAGCCGTTCGCGCTGCCGTCCGCCGACTTCGACACTGTCGGCGCCGTACTCCTGGTCGGCAGCAACATCCGTCACGAACTGCCCTTGCTGCACCAGCGCCTGATCAAGGCCGGCAAGCATGGCGCGAAAATCTTCGCGATCAATCCGGTCGACTTCGAGTTCACCTGCAATCTGGCCGGCAAGCGCATCGTCAAGCCGTCGAAGTTGCCGGCCGCGTTGGCGGCAGTCGCCCGCGCCGCGGGCGCGAGCCTGCCGGACGGGCTTGAGGTCGACGCCGACAACGGCGCAGCGAAAATTGCCGAAGCTTTAAAAGCCGCAGGCGACAACGCGGTGATCGTGCTCGGCGAGATCGCCGAAGGCCATCCGCTCGCATCGCACATCCATGCCGCCGCCCGCGCCCTGGCGCAGGCCACCGGTGCCAGGATCGACCGCATTCCGCAGGGCGCCAACGCTGTCGGCCTGGCGGCGAACGCGGTATTGCCGACCGGGCAGGGCAAGCATGCCGGCGCCATGTTGGCCGAGCCGCTGCAGACTTACCTCCTGTTCGGTATCGAGCCGCAATTCGATTTCGCGCAGGCAGCGCAGGCGACCCGCGCACTGGCCGGCGCGCAGGTCATCGCGTTTTCCGCCTTCGCCTCCGAGGAATTGAAAAAGCTCGCCAATGTCATCCTGCCGATCGGCTTGCTGCCCGAAATCGAAGCAACCCTGACCAACCTGGATGGCATCGAGCAGACCAGCACCGCCGGCGGCAAGTTGCCGGGCGATTCGCGTCCGGGCTGGCGCGTACTGCGGGCGCTGATCGAAACCCTGGCGCTGCCCGGCTTTGATTTCACGGACCTGCGCGGCCTGCGCGAGCGGGTCAAGGCTGCTGTCTCCGTCTCTGGTGTTCGCCTGGCGGACAAGACGCCGCAAACCGATGGGCTGGAACGAATCGTCACCACGCCGATCTATCGGGGCGACGCCGTCCTTCGTCGCGCCACGGCATTGAA
>JBAZBG010000341.1:0-3592 GCA_041671585.1 Arenimonas sp.
GGGCCACTTCGCCGCGCACCTGGCGCACCACCTGGTCGGCGATCTGGCGCGAGGTCAGGCCCAGGTCGGCAGCGCGCTCCTGGTCGAAATGAATCTGGATTTCGGGATAGCCCTGCTCCACCGACGATTTGACGTCGGCGAAATGCGGCGAGGATTGCAGTAGCCCGGCCAGCTTCCTGCCCGCACGCTGGATCGCCTCCAGATCGGTGCCGCGCAACTCGATTTCCAGCGGCGTGGAAAAACTGAATAGCTGTGGACGGCCGAACTTCACGGCGATATCCGGATACTTGGCCATGGTGGCGCGCATCCGCTCGGTCACGGCCGCTTCGGTTTCGCTGCTGTAGTGTTGGCCGAGCACGACGCTGAGCTTGGCCACGTTCTCGCCGGACTCGGTGGGATTGGCATCCAGGCGCGTGCCCGTGCCGCTGACGCCATACAAGGCTTCGATGTCCTTGTCGCCGTCATGCGCCTGCTGTACTGCACTCACCAGTGCATCGGTCTCGCGCAGCTGCGTACCCGGCGGCAACTTGGCGGTCATCTCGAAGCGGTCCTGCGCCAGTTGCGGAATCAGGTCGGTACCAAGCGTGCTCGCCACCAGCAAGGCGACCGCGAAGGCCACGCCGGCGCTACCGAGGATAAGCCACGGCCGGTCAAGCGCCCTGGGCAGGATGCCGCGATACCAGACAGCGGCCTTTTCATAAGGCATCAGCACGATTTCGCCGAGCTTGGCCAGCCAGCGGCCGATGGTCCTGGCGAACAGGCGGCCGCCGGACACAACGAACCAGCTCAGGCCGAACGTGCTCCAGCGTGTCGCCGCGCGAACGCCGCGCGTGGCGCCAGCCGCAGCGCGTCCCACGCGTCCATTCGGTTTCCACTCAGGGTGCGGATCCTCGGGCTTGAAGGCCATCGCGCCCTTGTCTTTTATCGAGGACAGCATCGGAATCACGGTCAGGGACACCACCAGTGAAATCATCAGCGCGATCGCCACCGTCAAGGCCTGGTCCTTGAACAACTGGCCAGCCACGCCCTCGACGAACACCAGTGGGAAAAACACCGCAACCGTGGTCAGCGTCGACGCCACCACCGCCATGCTCACTTCCTTGGTCCCGGCGATGGCCGCCTGCAAGTTGTTCAAACCGCGCTCGCGCGCCTTGGCGATGCTTTCCAGGACCACGATGGAATCGTCAACGACCATGCCGGTAGCTAACGCGAGGCCGGCGAGCGACATGACGTTCAGGCTCAGGCCGAACCGGTCCATGAAAAAGAAGGTCGCGATGATCGACACCGGCAACGAAAGACCGATGACGAACGTGCTCCAGCCATCGCGCAGGAAGAAGAAGATGATCAGGATCGACAGCACGCCGCCGATCAGCGCTTCGAACTTCACTTCAGACAGCGCGCTCTGGATGAATTTGGATTGATCCTCGATGGTCTGTACCGGCAGTCCGTCGATGCTGTACACCCCAGGCTTGACCGGCGCCGGCTTGGCTCCCGGCGCCGTCTCTTTGCCGACCGATTCCAGCTGCCGCAGCGCCTTGGTCACCGCCTCGGCCACAGCGACGGTATTGGCATCGCCTTCCTTGTAGATCGCCAACTCGACGGCCTCGCGGCCCTTGAAGCGGATCACCGCCTCGCGTTCCTTGTAGCCTTGAGTGACTGTCGCGACGTCACGCAGGCGCACCGGCACACCCTCGACCGTCGTGACCAACAGGTCGCGCATCTGGTCGAGGTTGGTGAACTGGTTGACGGTGCGCACCAGGTAGCGCTCGCTGCCCTCTTCGATGCGGCCGCCGGAAATATTGACGTTTTCCTGCTTGAGCCGGTCGATGACCAGGTTGGCGGGAATATTCAATTGCGCCAGGCGGTCGGCATCGACCATCACCTGAACTTCGTCTTCCAGGCCGCCAGCGACCTTGATCGCGGCAACGCCTTCGACGGGTTCCAGCCGCTTTTTCAGTTCGTTGTCTGCGTAACGGCGCAGGCGCATCAACTCGGCCTGCTCGCTGCCGGTGATTTTCTCCGGTGTCGTCATTACCAGGCGCATCACCGGCTCGGTCGATGGATTGAAGCGCAGCAACACGGGCGGCTTCGATTCCAGCGGCAAGCGCAGCACGTCGAGTTTGTCGCGCACCTCCAGGCTGGCCTGGTCCATGTCGGTGCCCCAGGCGAACTCGAGCACGACATCGCTCTGGCCGGTGCGGGAAATGGACTTCAGCTTGCGCAGGTTCTTGACCACGCCGACCGCTTCTTCGACCGGCTCGCTGATCAGCGTTTCTATTTCCGCGGGCGCGGCGCCGGTGTACTCGGTGCGCACCGTCAGGGTGGGATAGCTGAGATCGGGCAACAGGTTGACCTTCAGGTCGCGCAGGGCGATGAAGCCGAACAGCACGAAGGTGAAGGTCACCATCGCCACGGTCACCCGGCGGCGGGTTGCAAATTCGACGAGACTCATTTGCCGTTGGCCTCGACTGCCACCGCCTTGCTGGCGGCGCCGCTGGCATCGATGACCTGCACTTCGGTGCCGTCGCGGATCGCAACCTTGCCGGCCGTGACCACCAGGTCGCCGTCCTTCAGGCCCTTGCGCACTTCAGCGATCTCGCCGTTGGTGTAACCCAGTTCCACCGGCACGCGCTTGGCCTTCTTGCCGACCACGATGTACACCGCGGGCTCGCCCTCGTCTTCAAGCAGGGCAATGCGCGGTACCGTCAACGCATCCTGGCGCTGGTCGTAGACCACCTCGATCCGGCCGAACATGCCTGGGCGCAGGTCAGGCGCATTGTCGAATGCGCACACCACGCGGAACGTGCCGCTGCCGGAATCCATTACCGGGCTGATGCGATCGACCTTGCCGACGAAGACTTTGCCCGGCACCGCATCGACCACCATGCGCAAGGGCAAGCCCACCTTCAGCCGGCTCATTTCGCGCTCGGGCGCATTGAGCACGCCTTCGAGATGCGAATTGTTGACGATGCGGAACACCGGCGCATTCAAGGCAATCAGGTTGCCGGGCTTGACCATGCGCTGGGCGACCACGCCGCTGATCGGCGCGGTGATATTGGTATAGGACAGTTCAAGCTTGGCCAGGGCGTAGCTGGCGCGGGCGGATTCCAGGTCGTATTTGATCTGGTCGCTGGCCTCGGCGCTGACCAGTTTCCTGGCGGCCAGTTCCTGCGAACGCCGGAAGTTGTTCTCGAGCTTGTGCACTGTCGCCAGTTGCCGCTGCGCCTCCAGGCGCACCCGGTCGCCATCGATGCGGGCAAGCACCTGGCCCGCCCTGACTTGATCGCCCTCCTCGGCAAGCAGCTGCACCATCACGCCGGAGGTCTTCGCCACCACCTGTGCCTCGCCCGGGGCTTCAAGGTTGGCGGTACCCGAGTAGCTGGCCGAAATGGCGTGGCGGGCCGCCTTGGCGACCTCGACCGGCACGGCCTCTATCTTCGGAATCGGCTTGCCGTCCTTGCCCAGCTTGACCTCTTCGCCCGCCTTGTCCTTCTTGCCGCCCTCGGCGCCGTTGCCGTTGCTGCAGCCGCTCAGGGACAGGCTCGCGACGACCAGGGCCACAGCGCCGAGCCGAAGCCAGCTGGGGAACGAT
>JBAZBG010000342.1:0-3574 GCA_041671585.1 Arenimonas sp.
CGTCCATGTAGTGCGTGGACACCAGCAAGGTCGTGCCGGCATCGGCCAGTTCGAACAGGCTGGCCCAGAAGTCGCGCCGGGATTCCGGATCGACGGCGCTGGTGGGCTCATCGAGCAGCAGCAGTTCCGGTTCGTGCATCACTGAACCGGCCAATGCGAGCCGCTGCTTCTGGCCTCCGGACAGCGTGCCGGCGAGCTGGCCGCGGCGATCGCCCAGGTTGTAGCGCTCGATCATCTCGGCGACCCGTGGTTTCGCCCTGGCGCGCGGCAGCTCATGGATGGCGGCAAGAAACTGCAGGTTCTCCAGCACCGTCAGGTCTTCGTAGAGCGCGAACTTCTGGGTCATGTAGCCGATGCGGTGCTTGAGCGCTTCGGCCTGTGCGGGAATCTTCAGGCCCAGCACTTCGACATCGCCCTCGCTGGGCGTCAGCAAGCCGCAGAGCATGCGCAGCGTCGTCGACTTGCCCGAACCGTTCGGGCCCAGGAAGCCGAACACCTGCCCGCGCGGCACCGCCAGGTCGATGTGGTCGACCGCGACCAGCGTGCCGAAGCGGCGGGTCAGGCCACGGGCGCGAATCACCACCTCGGGAGTCGGGCTTTCGCTCATGCGAATGCGCTCAACGCGCCAGCCGCGCCTGGACCGGCACGCCAGCAGGCAGGGCGCGCGCTTCGACGTCGGTGAGCACCAGTTCGGCGCGATAGACCAGGCGGCTGGCGTCGTCGCCAGTGAGCGCGTAGTAGGGCGTGAAGGAGGGCTCGCGCGCGACGCTGCGCAACGTGGCGTGCAGCTCGTGGTCGCCGCCTTGCACGCGCACCAGGAATTTCTGGCCCTCGTGCACGCCCACGCGAATGCTCGAGGGAATGAACACGCGCGCGTACGGCGCCTCGCCAACCAGCAGACTGGCCACGCTGGCGCCGGGCGGCGGTTGGTCGCCGGCCTTGAATGGCAGCGCGTCGACGCGGCCTGCACGGGGCGCGCGCACCTCCAGCCTGGCCCGGCTCAGGCGCAATTCTTCGGCCGCCGACTGCGCCGTGCGCAAGGCGGCTTCGGCCTGCGCGATTTGCTCGGGCCGGGTACCTTCGGTGAGTTCGCGCAACTGCGCCTGGGCCGCGGCGGTCTGCGCCACGGCGCGGTCGCGGCTGGCGCGCGCGGTGTCGAGTGTTGCGCGGGCGACGAATTGCTTACCGGCAAGATCGGCCAGGCGTGAATATTGCCTGGTCGCTTCCACCTGGCTGGCCTGGGCGCTGGCCACGGCCGCGCGCAAGGCGTCGAGCTGCTCGATGCGCGCTCCGTGCATCAGTTCCGACAAGCGCGCCTGCTGCTGTTCCACCGTCGCTTGCGCCTGGGCCAGGCGCGCATCCATGCGCCGGCCATCCAGGCTGAGCAGCAAGTCGCCGGCTTCCACCTTCGCGCCTTCGGCAACCGCCACGCGCAGCACCGGTTCGCTGACTTCCGCCGTGGCGCTGATGCGATCCCATTCCAGGGTTCCCAGCAGCACCGGTTCCTCGGCCGGACTGCAAGCGGCCAGGGCCAGCACCACCGTGAGCGTGAACGCCACGATTGGCTTTTCAGTGCGCATGATCGATCTCCAGTCCGCGTTCCAACAGGGCGACGGTGTGTTGTTGCAGCTTGGTGTGATCGATGTCGCCGGCGTCGAAAAGCCGTCGCCAGATCGATTCGGCCGCCAGCGGGAATAATGTCAGTCCAATCAACGACACCACCAGCAGCCGTGGGTCGAGCCCCGGGTTCAAGTCACCGGCCTTCTGCGCCTGGGCGAATTGGGCGGCCAGCGCCTGCGGGATCATTGGCGCGATGCGCGAGAGCATCACGTCGCGCAAGGCGCCGCCCTCGGTCAGGATTTCCCGCGCCCAGATCACCGGCAGCCACGGATGCCGCGCCACCACGCGATGCAGGCCGTCGATGAAAGCGTGAATCAACGAGCCCGGTGTGCCGTCGCCATCGGCGAGCGCCGTCTGCAATTCTGCCGCGACTGTCATCAGCCGCTCCTCGACTACGGCGGAGACCAATTGGTCCCTGTTGCCGAAGTAGTAGTGCACCAACGCAGGGGTGACGCCGGCCTGCCTGGCGATCGATTTCAGCGAAGTGGCAGCGATGCCCTCGGCGACGAATCGGGCGAGCGCGGCGTCGAGCAGCCGCTCGCGCAGGTCCGCGTCTGTCTGGGCCGGACGGCCAGGGCGACGCGGACGGCGGGAGGAGCTTCGGCTGATGGCCATGACCCATATTAAATATAAAATTAATTAATGGCGAGGCCTGAACTGTGACCGGCTGAGCGCTTGCCGCATTTGCCCTCCACCCCCCGGAAAGCGGTGCTAGACTCGCCGTACGGGTACTTGTCCGCCCGATCAGCTCCGGTCGCCAAGCACCGGAATTGGCCCGACGGGTGGCATCGACCGTAACGGAGTGCCAAGTGAGAAGTTGGGCAACCCTGATCATTGCGTTGACGCTTGCCGGCTGCGCCACCACGCCCACGACCACGGTGCAGCGCGGCACTACTGTGTTCCAGGATCAGTTGTTCGCCGCGCCAACCGAAAACGTGAGCGCGGACGACGTGTTTGCGCTGAGCGAGCCGATGCAGCGCTACATCGGCACGGACATCGCCGGACAATTGCGCGAGAAGGGCGGCCAGCAGGGTCTGTTCGACGCGCTCTACGGCAAGGACCAGCTGCAGCTCGAATACGACGCAACGATGACCCGGAACGCCGCGCAGGCGTTCGAAGCCCGGTCCGGAAACTGCCTGTCGCTGGTGATCCTGACCGCGTCGTTCGCCAAGCAACTGGGTTTGCCGGTCCGCTACAACCTGGTTTTCGTCGACGATGTGTGGAGCCGCAATGGCGGCCTCGATTTCTTCGATACCCATGTCAACGTGACCTTGGGCGCGAAGGACGGCATCGGCCGCAAAGGCACCACCAACGCCAGCGAGATGACGGTCGATTTCCTGCCGCCGAGCAACCTGGGCAAGCTGCGCACGCGAGTCATCAGCGAAGCCACCATCGTGGCGATGTACATGAACAATCGCGCCGCCGAACTGCTGTCCGAGCGCAAGCTCGACCGCGCTTACTGGTGGGCGCGCGCGGCCGTGCAGCGCGATCCCCACTACGTTCCCGCCTTCAACACCCTTGGGGTCATCTACAAGTGGCATGGCGATCTGAAGGAATCGGAACTGGTGTTCCGGCAGATTCTCGAAGTCGAACCGGAAAATGCGATTGCGCTGTCGAACCTGCTCCTCGTGCTCACCGACTCGGGCCGGGAGGCCGAGGCAAAAATCGTCGCCGAACAGCTGAAGAACATCCGTCCGGTGCCGCCGTTCCACTATTTCGACCTGGGCCTGGAGGCGATGAAGGCGAAGAACTACACCATCGCCAAGGCCATGTTCACCCGGCAGATACAGCGCGACGCCGCCAACGACCAGTCGCAGTTCTGGCTGGCGCTCGCCTACTACAACCTGGGTGACGTGAAGAGCGCCCGCAAGCATCTGGCCATTGCGGTGGAAACCAGCACCACCAAGAGCAATCGCGAACTGTATGCGGCGAAGCTCGCGGAAATCAGCGGCGC
>JBAZBG010000343.1:0-3571 GCA_041671585.1 Arenimonas sp.
CGCGCCAACTCCACCTTGAAATCGCGCGGATTGCCGCCGGCCTGCACCGCCGACCGCATGCGCTCGATATCGGCCAGCGATTTCTCGAAGGACAGCAGCGTGAACCAACGCCACATCAGCTCATCGGAGATCGACATGGTCTTGCCGAAGATATCGTTGGCCGGCTCGTTGATGCCGATATAGTTGCCCAGCGACTTGCCCATCTTGTTGACGCCGTCCAAGCCTTCGAGCAGAGGCATGGTCAACACGATCTGCGGCGGCTGGCCGTAATGCGCCTGCAATGCGCGGCCCATCAGCAGATTGAATTTCTGGTCGGTACCGCCCAACTCCACGTCGCATTTCAGCGCCACCGAATCGTAGCCCTGCACCAGTGGGTAGAGGAATTCGTGGATGGCAATCGGCTGCTGGCCGGCGAATCGCTTGGAGAAATCGTCGCGCTCGAGCATGCGTGCCACAGTGTGCTGGGCCGCCAGCTTGATCATGCCGGCGGCATCCATTTTGTCGAACCATTCCGAATTGAAGCGCAGCTCGGTCTGCTCGCGATCGAGCACCTTGAACACTTGGTCTGCGTAAGTCCTGGCGTTCGCGGCGACGTCCTCGCGCGTCAGCGGTTTGCGCGTCACGTTCTTTCCCGTCGGGTCGCCGATCATGCCGGTGAAATCGCCGATCAGGAAAATCACGGTGTGTCCGAGATCCTGGAATTGCCGCATCTTGTTCAACAACACGGTATGGCCCAGGTGCAGGTCCGGCGCCGTCGGATCGAAACCCGCCTTGATGCGTAATGGACGTCCGAGCTTGAGTCGCGCTTCCAGCTCCTCGGGCTTGAGAATTTCTTCGGCGCCGCGGCCGATGGTTTCGAGAGCGTGGGCAAGGTCGGTCATGGAGAGTCGTTCTAGGCAGTTGTATGAATGGGAGCAGGCTGTTCTGTGCAGCCTGCGTTAATCTGAAGTTAAAGTTTGGGTGGTAAAAAAGCCAATGCTCACAAGGGTTTGACGCACGTATTTAACTCTGGTTATGGTAACGCGTCCTAACTGGCCGTGTCGGTCTGCGGAGTACGTTTTGCAAAATCTCCCAACGAAAGCCGCTTGGCACAAATGGTCGCACGAACATTGGCTGCTCGCCGGCATGTTCGGCGTCGTCGGCACCGCCCTTATCGCCATTGTCCCCGGCTTCGCCAACGCGATGCGCGGACCCGTCGATGGCGTCGTTCCGAGCCACGTCTCACTGACGTTGCCTTTGCCAGAGTCCGAGATCGACAGCTCCGTGGTGCGCTCGGGCTGGCAGTTCGTACGCATCGGCAGTGGCGAAACGCTGGGCATCGTGTTCGAACAGTTGAAATTGCCGGCCACGTTGATGCACCGCATGCTGGAGGAAACGTCGGCGAGGAATTCGCTGACCCACTTGCGCGAGGGCCAGGAACTGGCCTTTGAGATTGACGGTGCGGGCCAGCTGCGCACCCTGCGCTTCGACCGCGACGCCAATAGCCGGATCGACCTCAAAGTTGCCGGCGATTCGATCTCCGAAGTGGTACAGCCGCGACAGGTCGAGCGCCGGGTGGAAATCGCCGCCGGCACGATCACCAGCTCGCTGTACGCCGATGGCGCGCGCGCCGGGCTTTCGAGCGGCGCCATCAATGAGATGGCCAATATTTTCAAGTACGACATCGATTTCGTGGAAGACGTGCGCGACGGCGATACCTTCCAGGTGGTGTACGAGGAGCTGTGGCGCGATGGACAGCGAATTGGCACCGGCGACGTCATCGGCGCGACCTTTACCAATCGCGGCAAGCGATTTACGGCGTACAGCTACCAGCAGAACGGCAAGACCGAGTACTTCGACGAGACCGGCCGCCCGCTGAAGAAAGTATTGATGCGCGTGCCGATCGAATTTGCCCGCCTGTCCTCGACCTTCGGCATGCGCAAGCACCCGGTCCTGGGCCGCATGCGCGCGCACAAGGGCGTGGACTACGCCGCACGCACCGGTACGCCGATCATGGCTGCGGGCGATGCCAAGGTGAGTTTTGCCGGCTGGAAGAGCGGCTACGGGCGGGCCGTCATCCTCGACCATGGTCAGGGCCGCAGCACGCTGTACGGACATATGTCGGCCTGGGGCAAGGCGAAAGTCGGCCAGCGCGTCAGCCAGGGCAGCACGATTGGCTACGTGGGCATGAGCGGTCTGGCAACCGGGCCGCACCTGCACTATGAATTTCGCATCAACGGCAAGCAGGTGAACCCGCTCACGGTGACCATGCCCAAGCCGCAACCACTCGCGGGTGCTGAATTGCTGCGCTTCCGCGCGGCCACCGCACCTGCGGTCGCCAAGCTGTTGCTGGTGGAAAAGAACACGCGCCTCGCCTCGCGCTGATCGCGATGGCAGGTTCGGCTGAGTCGCGAACGCCCGGCGCACGTGGACGCGTCGGCGCCGCGGGCGGCGGCACTGCAAGAGCAGCCGAGGACGCCGGACTATTTATTGGCCTGATGTCGGGGACCAGCGTCGATGGCGTCGACGCTGCGCTGGTGAGCTTCTCGCCGCAGCCACGCCTGTTATTCGCGCGCACCTACCCACTCCCCGACCTGCTGGTGGAACTGGTGCTGCGCATTTCGCAGTCGGATGCGCTGGTATCGCCGGACGCCCTGGGCGAGCTGGATACCCGAATGGGGCAGGCCTTGGCGGACGCCGCCGTCGCCGTGCTCAAGGACAGCGACACGCCGCCGCAAGCGGTTCGCGCCATCGGTTCGCACGGCCAGACCTTGCGTCACCGCCCGTTTGGCGAAGCGCCATTTACCATGCAAGTTGGCGATGGCAACGTGATCGCCGAGCAAACCGGCATCACCACCGTCGCCGATTTTCGGCGCCGCGACGTCGCCGCCGGCGGCCAGGGCGCACCGTTGGTTCCGGCTTTCCATGCAGCGGCCCTGCACACGGCTGACGAAGACCGGGCCGTGCTGAATATCGGCGGCATCGCCAATCTCACCTTGCTGCCCGCGAACGCGTCCGTTCGCGGCTTCGACACCGGTCCGGGCAATGGCTTGATGGACGCCTGGTGCCTGCGCCATCGGGGCGAACGCTTTGACCGGGGCGGCGTATTCGCCGCGAGCGGCACCTGCCATGCAGCATTGTTGCAGCGCCTGCTCTCGGAACCCTGGCTGGCGTTGGCGCCGCCAAAGAGTACGGGGCGCGATCAATTCCATGTCCCATGGCTGGAGCTGAAGCTGGCCGGCCTGTCCTGCTCGCCGGCCGACGTGCAGGCCACCTTGAACCGCTTTACGGCGATCAGCATCGCCGATGCGCTGCACGCGCAATTACCGACTTGCGCCCGAGTACTGGTCTGCGGCGGCGGCGTGCACAACCCCGTGCTGCTGGCCAACTTGGCAGATGCGTTGCCCGGCTTGCCGATCGAATCCACGGCCGGCCACGGCCTGGATCCGGACTTCGTGGAAGCGATGGCTTTCGCCTGGCTGGCCCGGGAGACGCTGGCCAATCGCCCCGGCAATTTGCCGGCCGTTACCGGCGCGCGCGGGCCGCGCGTGCTCGGGGCTATCTATCCAGGCAGCAACTGGCCGCTGTGAAC
>JBAZBG010000344.1:0-3571 GCA_041671585.1 Arenimonas sp.
GTGCGGCGGCGCCAAGGCCGACATCGTGGTCCTGCCGACGGCCAGCCGCCTGGCCGATACCGGCGCGCGTTATGAGCGTATTTTTTCCAACCTCGGCGCAGGCCAGGTCGCGACGGTCGACTTCGATACCCGGGCCCAGTGCGAGGACGCCGCCAGCCTGGCGCGCATTGCGCGGGCGACCGGCGTCTTCTTCACCGGCGGCAACCAGTTGAGCCTTTCCACGATTCTTGGCGGCACGCCGGTGGCCAAACTGATCCGCAGCCGCAACGCCGAAGGCGTGCACGTGGCCGGCACCAGCGCCGGGGCCAGTTTCATCAGCGAGCACATGATCGCTTTCGGCGAGGATGGCGCATCGCCAGTGGCGGGCAGCGTGCGCCTGGCGCCGGGCCTGGGGCTGACCAACCGGGTCATCATCGACCAGCACTTCCGGCAGCGCGATCGCATCGGCCGCCTGCTCACCGCGCTGGCCTACAACCCGTTTGCCGTGGGCATCGGGCTCGACGAGGATACCGCCGCGTTCATCAGCCCCGAAAACGTCCTCGAGGTCGAGGGCAGTGGCGGTATCACGCTGATCGACGCCAGCGGCATCGAATTTTCTTCCATGGACCTGGTCGACGAAGGGCAGCCGGTGTGTATGCTCGGAGTCGGACTGCATCTGCTGGTTGCAGGCACCCGTTTCGACCTGAGCACGCGCCAGGCCTCGCCCGGCAAGCTGGCGCGTCCCAGGAACTGACCTGTCAATGGCCGCGCCGGCAACGGCGCGCCGGCAACAACAAGAAGGATTCAAGCATGCGCATCCTCGACCGTTCCGTATTCGTCGGCCCGTCGCTCTACGCGCATTTCCCGGTTATCCGGCTGGAGCTGGACCTCGGCGTGCTCGAGGAATGGCCCTCCGCCCGACTGGGCGACGCCTTCATCGACGGCCTGCTGCAGGCCCTGCCGGGGCTGGCCGAACACGGCTGTTCCTACGGGGAGCCCGGCGGTTTCGTGCGCCGGCTGCGCGAGGACGAAGGCACCTGGCTCGGCCATGTGCTGGAGCATGTTGCGATCGAATTGCAGAACGTCGCCGGCGAGCAGGTGACGTTCGGCAAGACGCGCGGCACCGGCAAGTCCGGTGTGTACTCGGTCGTGTACGAATACATCCAGCGTGAGGAAGGCATCGAGGCCGGCGAGTTGGCGATGCGCCTGCTTACCTCGCTGTTGCCGACGAGTCTGCAGACCGCACGCCTGCTTCCCGAGGACTGGGACTGGCCGACGGCGCGCGACGAGTTCATCCGCTATGCGCAGCGCCGCGCGCTCGGGCCGTCGACCGCCTCGCTGGTGCACGCCGCCGAAGCGCGCGGAATTCCGTGGTTGCGCCTGAATTCGCAGTCCCTGGTCCAGCTTGGCTACGGCAAATACCAGCAGCGCATCCAGGCCACGATCACCGGCAAGACCTCGCATGTCGCGGTGGAACTGGCCAGCGACAAGGAAGAGACCAACAAGATCCTGGCATCGCTCGGCCTGCCGGTGCCGCGCCAGGAACTGGTGCAGTCCGAAGACCAGGCCAAGCGGGCAGCGCGCAAGATCGGATTTCCGGTGGTGACCAAGCCGTACAACGGCAACCACGGTCGCGGCATTTCCATTCGCCTGATGAACGATGACGAGGTCGTCGCTGGTTTCCGGGTCGCACGCGAACATTCGCGCTCGGTGATCATCGAGACCTTCGTCACTGGCGACGATCACCGCCTGCTGGTAGTCAACGGCGAGCTGGTCGCCGCGACGCGACGTACGCCGGGCCACGTCGTCGGTGATGGCGCGCACACCGTGGCGCAGCTGGTCGAAGTGGTGAACCAGGATCCGCGGCGCGGCGTCGGCCACGAGAAAGTGCTGACCCGGCTCGAGCTCGATGCGCAGGCCGAGATGATGTTGGGCCGTGTCGGCTACGACAAGGATTCGGTGCCCAAGCCCGATGAAGTCGTCTACCTGCGCTCGACCGCCAATCTTTCCACCGGCGGCACGGCCACCGATGTCACCGACATCATCCATCCGGACAACCGCGACATGGCGGTGCGTGCGATCAAGGCGATCGGCCTGGATGTCGGTGGCGTCGATTTCCTCAGCGACAACATCGCCGAGAGTTACCAGACCCATGGCGGCGGCATCTGCGAGGTCAATGCGGCGCCGGGTTTCCGCATGCACGTGGCGCCGAGCGACGGCACGCCGCGCGACGTCGCCGGCCCGGTGATCGACATGCTGTTTCCGGCCGGCTCGCCATCGCGCGTGCCGATCGCCGCGGTGACCGGCACCAACGGCAAGACGACCACCGCGCGCATGCTCGCGCATATCACCAAGATGGCTGGCTACACGCCGGGCCTGACCACCACCGATGGCGTGTACATCGACGGCCAGCGCACGGTGGAAGGCGACATGACTGGGCCGATCGCCTCGCGCATGGTGCTGGCCGATCCGCAGATCGACATTGCCATCCTCGAAACCGCGCGCGGCGGGCTGTTGCGCGCCGGCATGGGCGTGCCGTTCGTGAACGTCGGCGCGGTGCTCAATATCGCCGCCGACCACCTGGGCATGAAGGGCATCGACACACTCGAGCAACTCGCCGAGGTCAAACGCATCATCGTCGAGGTTGCCCGCGATTGCGCGGTGCTCAACGCCGACGACCCGCTGGTGCTGAAGATGGCCGCGTACACCGAAGCCAAGAACATCTGCTACGTGACCATGAATCCGCAGCACGCGCTGGTGCGCGAGCACATCCGTGCCGGTGGCCGCGCCTGCGCGCTGGAAGCGGGCATCAACGGCCAGATGATCACGCTGTACGACAAGGGTGGTCACATCCCGCTGCTGTGGACGCACCTGGTGCCGGCGACGCTGGAAGGTCGCGCACTGCACAACGTCCAGAACGCGATGTTCGCCACGGCAATGGCGTTCTCGATGGGCATCAAGCTCGACGCGATCCGGCAGGGGCTGCGTACGTTTGGCAGCACCTTCTTCCAGGCGCCGGGCCGGATGAACGTGTTCGACGAGCATCCGTTCAAGGTGATCTTCGACTACGGACACAATGCGCACGCGGTCGGCGTCATGGCCGATCTGGCGCAGCGGCTGGACGTGCAGGGGCGGCGCATCATCGTCCTGGCCGGGCCGGGCGACCGCCGCGACGAAGACATTCGCGCGATTGCCGAAGCCGTGGCCGGACGCTTCGACCATTACATCTGTCGCCGTGACGACGGCCTGCGCGGCCGCGATGGCGATGAAGTGCCGATGATCCTCGCCCGCACCCTGCAAGCCCAAGGCGTGCCTGCCGAACAGATCAGCATCATTCCCGACGAGCAGGAAGCGATCGATGCGGCCCTGCGCATGGGCCGCGCCGGCGACCTGGTGCTGATTTTTGCCGATGCGCTGACGCGTTCCTGGAAACAGGTGATCAAGTTCCGGCCGGAAGGCGCGGCACCGGTGCGCAAGCCGGAAGCGCCCGTGGTCCAGCACGAAATCATCACGGCGGAAGAGGCGGTAGCCGATTTCGAAGGACTGGTGCGCGATGAGCGCGGCGTGCGCCTGGGCCGCGAGGAGGCGGACT
>JBAZBG010000345.1:0-3566 GCA_041671585.1 Arenimonas sp.
TCTGGTCGCACGACGGCATCATCTGCACCGGCGAATCCTACAAGAAGGCCGTGAAGCTCACCTTCGCCAAGGGCGCGTCCTTGAAGGATCCGGCCCATCTGTTCAACGCGAGTCTCGAGGGAAACACGCGCCGCGCGATCGACATCCACGAAGGAGAGGAAGTCGACGAGTCCGCCTTCAAGGCGCTCGTTCGCGCAGCGATCGCCCTCAATGGTTCCGGAAAGTTGAAACCATTGAAGAAAGCGAAATCCCCATGACGTTTCCCCGGTTACCAAAAGCCGCGAATTCAATTCAGAAGGGAACTCCGCTCAAGCTTCTGCTTGGTGCCGAGGCGATCGAGTGCCTGGCTCACAATATTTCCCTGGCGCACAAGGAGTTCGACGGCCCTTCGCTTAAAAAGGAAGCTCTGGAAGGGTTGGAGTCGCTCGGACTATTGGAGCGCGGTCAAAGGTTGGCCAGTCTGCTTCGCCATCACCTGCCTGGGAAATACTCAGAGGCCATAGGTGTCCTGCTTGCTTCGTTGACGCCGCCGCTAACCCGCACCGAGGGCAACGGTCGAGCGCGCAGTATCAGCTGACAAAACGGTTCAGCGCGGAATTTTCCATCAGACCGTTTCTGATTCACGAGCAAGCAAGAACCTTGTCCAAACTGACTGAATGGACGGCCGACCCGGATCCCCACGTCCGGCGACTGTGCTCCGAAGGCACACGCCCCAGATTACCCTGGGCTGGCGACAGGGTCGCGCTGCGGCTCAGAGGTGCGGCGAAAGCGCAGTAAGGACATTATCCGAGCGGGCCTCAGCGCGCGTCAGTACGCTACTCGAAGCCAGCCACGCCAGAATCAACCCCCGCCAACAGTCTCCGCCTTCGTCAGCGAATGCGGAGCAAACAGCCGCACGCCCTCGAAATACCAGACGCGCAACGGCAACCCGTGCACGGAATAGCCGATGAAGGTGAAGTCGGTCCTTGGCCAGTGGGCTGCGCTGAACGTCGCCGCCAGGCGCTTGTTCTCCAACTCGATCATGATGCCGAGGCATTGCGGCTTGGGCAGCGCCAGGTTGTACTCCTGAAGCGCCTTCTTGCTCTCCTGCAGCAATGGAATCATCAAGCCCTTGCCGCGATACGCGGGCGCGATGTAGGTGCGGTAGTAGTACATCGGCTGCCGCAACAGCGGCACGATACAGGGGTACACGGTGCTGGCGCCGGCGATCTCGCCCTGCTCGGAACGTGCCACGCAGACGACCTGCTTCGCCCGTTCGGAGGCGCGCGTTTCCTTGAGCATGGCCTTGTTCTTGATCCAGAACTCCGCCAGCTCGGCTTCGATTTCGGGGGTGACCTTGTTCCAGACCGGAACGAATTCGAAAGACATCAACCAACTCCCTGTTTACCTGCGGCTATCGTAACCGACCGCGCGCGCCCGGGTCTCACCGGTGACGTGCTTCCAGCGCGCGCACGAGATCGGCCAGGGACAAGCCGCGTGCCCGCAACAGGACCAGCAGGTGGTAGACCAGGTCGGCCGCTTCGCCGAGCAGGGCCTGGTCATCCTCGACCACCGCAGCCAGGCTGGTTTCGACCCCTTCCTCGCCGACCTTCTGGGCCATCCGGCGCAAGCCCGATTCGAACAAGCGGGTCGTGTAGCTGGCTGGGGGCCGTTCCCGCTCGCGGCTGGCAATTAGCGCATCCAGTTCGGCCAGGAAGTTGGCCGGAGCCGTCGGAAAGCAACTGGCGCGCTGCAAATGACAGGTCGGTCCCAGCGGCGTGGCCTGGACGAGCAAGCTGTCGTTGTCGCAATCGGCCTGGATCGAAACCAGTTGCAGGAAATTGCCGCTGCTCTCGCCCTTGGTCCACAACCGTTGCCGGCTGCGGCTGAAGAAGGTGACCCGGCCCGACGATTGCGTGCGTTGCAACGCTTCGCGGTCCATGAAGCCAAGCATCAGCACGCGGCCGTTGCCGGCGTCCTGGACGATGGCAGGCAGCAGGCCGTCCTGCTTGGACCAGTCCAGTTCCGCCAGGTCTGCCCGAGTTGCTGGTTCCCCGCCGGCCTCGTCGTTACGTGGCATCGACATCCCGCACCTCGAAATTCTGGCTACGCAGATAGGATTTCAATTCCGGAATCGGCACCGCGCCGCTGTGGAAAACGCTGGCCGCGAGCGCGGCATCGACGTCGCACTGGCGAAACACGTCGGCGAAATGTTCGCGCGACCCGGCGCCACCGGAGGCCACCAGCGGCACCTGGCATACCGCACGGGCGGCGGCGAGCTGTTCTAGGTCGTAACCTTGGCGCTCGCCATCGGAGCCCATGCAGTTGAGGACGATCTCGCCGGCCCCGAGCTGCTGCACTTCCTGCAACCAGTCGAGCGTCAGTTTCGGCAGAGCCCGGCTGCTCTCGGGATCGCCGCTGTACTGGCGCACGCGCCATTGGCCGTCGCCGTCGCGCAGGCTGTCCACGCCGATCACCACGCACTGCACGCCGAAGGCGGCGGCCAGTTCCGCGATCAAGGCCGGCCGCTCGAGCGCGGGCGAGTTCACCGATATCTTGTCGGCGCCGGCAGCGAGTACGCTGCGCGCCTCGTCGACCGAACGAATGCCGCCGGCGACGCAAAAAGGAATGTCGATCAGGCGCGCGATGCGCTCCACCCAGGCCCGGTCGACCGAACGACGTTCGGGGCTGGCGGTGATGTCGTAGAACACCAGCTCGTCGGCGCCCTCGTCGCGATAGCGCAAGGCCAGCTCTTCAATGGCGCCGACCACGACATGATCGCGAAAACGGACGCCCTTGACCACCCGGCCGTCGCGGACATCCAGGCAGGGAATGATGCGGCGGCTCAACATGACAGTGCCCCGGCCAACTGCAACCGGTCTTCGAGCAGGGCCCGTCCGAGGATGGCTGCCGACGCGCCCGCTGCACGCGCGGCGACAATATCGTCGACGCTGCGCACGCCGCCCGAGGCCTGGATGTGCAGGTGCGGCCAGCGGCGAGCAAGCATGCCGTACAGCTCGAGATTGAAACCGCCGAGCATGCCGTCGCGCGCGATGTCGGTGCAAAGCACGTGCCGCAGGCCGGCGTCGGCATACCTATCGAGCAACTGCTCAAGGCTACCGCCCGTGTTCTCGGTCCATCCTGCCACCGGCAAGCGCCATGCCCCATTGGCATCGACGCGCGCGTCGAGCGCCAGCACCACTCGCTGGCTGCCGTAGTCGCGCAGCCAGCCGGCCACGCGCGCTGGCTCACGCACGGCCAGCGTTCCGACTACGACCCGTGCGACGCCCAGCTTGAGCAGCGCTTCGACGTTTGCTTCGGAGCGGATGCCGCCGCCGGTTTGAATCTTCAGCTCCGTTGACCGGCGCAGTTCGGCAACCAGCGGCTGTAAGGAATACGCACCAAGCCGGGCCGCATCCAGATCGACCAGGTGCAGCCATTGCGCGCCAGCCGCAGCGTAGCGCTGCGCCGTCTGCAGTGGCGTGGCGTCGTAGACGGTCTCGCGTCCGTAGTCGCCCTGGCTAAGGCGGACTACGCACGCATTCCGGACGTCGATGGCGGGAATGACGGTGAACGCCATGATCAGA
>JBAZBG010000346.1:0-3561 GCA_041671585.1 Arenimonas sp.
AGGCTTCCAGCTGCGTCCGGCGATTGAGATACATGGCGAACCCGGCGCCGACGTAGAACGGCTCGACCAGGCTCATGCTCAGCCAGAGCACCGTATTGGCGGTCACCTGCGCCCAGGCGGGCGGGTTTTCGAAAAAGGTTTGCCAGACCGCGCGCGCCGATTCGCTGAGGAATTCCACCGGCACGAACATCAGCGCCAGAACCCACACCGACAACGACACCAGCGCTTCGAAATTCAGGAACGCGAAAATCAGGCCAAGTGCCTGCGAGCTCACCGCGCGTTGCAACACTGTCGAGCGCGCGCGTTGCGCGGAGCCACGCAGGCCTTCGAGCATGTCCACCGGCATCAACAACGAACGCGACGGATGCAAGCGTCGCCAGGTCAGCCAATCGAACAGCGCGCGCGCCGACCATATTTCAGCCGAGCGCAGCGTCTGTCTCGGGCTCGGCACGCTGCCGAACACCGCACGGGAGAGCACGTACAGGGGCACGCGATCGAACAGCGGCTTGAGCCACCACATCAGCAGCGTCGCCAGCCACAGCCGGTCGAGCCACCAGCCAAGCGCATTGAACAGCACGAAGAACGGCAGCGTCAGCGCAAACCAGGGCCGCCAGACGGCGCCTGCATGGCGACGCACCAGCGCAATGCCCAGGTCCATGGCTTCCCAGGGGTTGCGCTGGCGCAAGTGGACGCTGAGCAGGTCAAGGCGCATCCCGCCCTCCGCGCCAGAACCAGTACCCGATCGCCAGCCAGAGCACGATGCCGAAAGTGAACTTCACCGGGCTGGGCATCCAGCCGATGGAAGACCAATAGGCTTCGATGAATGCCGCAAAGACCAGCAGCGCAAATACACCAAGCACCAGTTGCGCGCCGTCGCGCCCGGCCTCGACCAGCGCGCGGCGTCGCGACAACCGTCCTGGCGCGATCAGCGCCCAGCCGATGCGCAGTCCGGCGCCGCCGGCCAGGACTATGGACGTCAGTTCCGGCCCGGAGTGGCCGCTGACGAAACGCCAGAATGGCCCGCCGTAGCCGATCGCGGTGAGGTGGCCGGCGACGCTGCCGATGACCACGCCGTTCATCACCAGCACCCAGATCGAACCGACGCCGCCCAGCAGGCCGCTGGCAAAGGTGCGAAAACCAATACTGACGTTGTTGAAGATGTAGTAGCCGAACATCTGCAGGTTGGTTCCGCTTTCACGGCCCAGCGCGTGTCCCTTCGATGCCGGGTCGTACATGCGTTCGAACTGGGAAATTTCGCTCTGTCCGAATACCGAGTGCACCAGTTCGGGCCGGTACTGCAGCAGTACGATCATCGCGATCAGGGGCGCGAAGAAAAGCAGCGCCGAGATGGCCATGTAAACCCGGTGCCTGCGCACCTGGCGCGGAAAATCGGCGGCAAAGAAATCCAGCACCCGCCGCCAGCGGGGCGCCGGCGGCCGGTACAGCACGTCGTGACCGCGCTGCATGAGCTGTTCGAGCTGGTCGATCACCACCGGGCTGTAGCCGCGACGCTGGGCGATCGACAGATGCTGGCAAATGCGCCGATAGCGGCCGGCGAATTCAAGATCGTCCAGTTCGATCAAGTCGGCGTGCTTGCGCTCTTTTTCCCGAACCGGCCCGCGCGCCTCCAGCCAGCGTTCCAGGACACGCCATTCCGTCTGGTAGCGGGCCACGAAAGCTTCCTGCTTCATCGCCGCCCCAGCAGGTAGTTGGCGATACCGAGCAGCTGGCGCACGGCCACGCCGCCCTGCGACCCGGTCACCGGCGCCAGCAGATCGGCCAGCTCGGTTTGGCGTTCGACGGTCATCTGCACTGAGCGCTCGGCAAACGCAACCACCGCGCGCTGTTCTTCCGGCAGCAAGGGTACCGGCGCGGCGACCGCCGGCGCCGGTGGCGCCGCCAGGCGAGGCGCCGACTTTTCCGTGTACACCACCAGCGTGCCGGCGGCATGGTCACCGAGCCGGCGCGCGGCCGGATCCAGCAAACCACTGACCAGGCCGAACCCGTACAGGAACGGCATCATGTCCACCGTGCGCATCAGGTTGCGCACGATCGACGGCAGCCAGGTCACCGGCGTGCCGTTGTCGTTGATCACCTTCAGTCCGAACGTGCGTTTTCCGATCGTCTGCCCGTCGCGCAGGACTTCGAACACGATCGGGTAACCCCAGTAGACCAGGAACATCACGATCAGGCCGATGCCGGCGCCGGCGCCGCCGAGCAGGCCGAGCACCGTCGCCACGGCGAGCACGGCCAGGGCGCGAATCATGAAATCGAGCAGCCAGGCCAGCGCGCGCGGCGCCATGCCGGCGCAACGCAGGTTCAACGCCAAACCCTCCGGCGTTTCGACCTGGCGTAGCGTGTCGAGCATCAAGCCTGGACGGCCTGCAGATATTTATCTTTCAGGCGCAGGTAGTGTTGCGCCGAGTAGTACAACTGTTCTATTTCCGTGTCGCTGAGTTTGCGCACGCAGCGGGCCGGATTGCCCAGCCAGAGCTCGCCGCTGCCGACGATCTTGCCCGGCGGCACCATCGCGCCGGCGCCGACGAATCCGTGCTTGCGCACCACCGCACCATCAAGAATCGTGCTGCCCATACCGATCAGGCAGGCGTCCTCGATCACGCAGGCGTGCACGATGGCGCCATGGCCGATGGTGACGTCGGCGCCGATCAGGGTGGCGAAGCCGCCTGGCCGGCCATACGGGCCGTCGTGGGTAACATGAATGACGGTGCCGTCCTGAACGTTGCTGCGGTCGCCGATGCGGATGAAATTGACATCGCCGCGCACCACCGTGCCCGGCCAGATCGACACGTCGTCGCCGAGCACCACGTCGCCGATCACGGTGGCGGCCGGGTCGACATACACGCGTTGGCCGAGGGTGGGGAAGACACCTTGGAACGGTCTCAGGTTCATCGCGCAATTGTAACCGCGCAGACATCCGCCAGTGCCGCTGAACGCCGCTGCGCTGACGCGGCACGACGCCGGCGCGGCCGCGCCGCGCTAGACTGCGCAAATGGACATTGCACTGACCCCCGTTGAAAGCCTGAAACCCGCGTTCGAGCGCCTTCGCGCAGCGCATCTGGCGCACATTCCGAGCTACGAGGAGCGCATGGCCGCGTTGGAGCGGCTCGGCCAGGCGGTGCGCCGGTACAGCGACGAACTGGTCGCTGCCTGCTCGACCGATTTCGGCCGCCGCGCGCCGTTCGAGACCCTCAGTGCCGATGTCATGGTCAGCCTCGACGAGATAAAGCATGCGCGCCGCCACCTGCGCCGCTGGATGCGCGCGCGACGTCGCGCCGTCAACTTCAGCTTCCTGCCGGCGCGGGGCGAGATCCGTTATTCGCCGCTGGGCGTTGTTGGCATCGTTGCGCCGTGGAACTATCCGTTCCAATTGGCGATCGTGCCCTTGGCGAATGCGCTCGCCGCTGGTAACCGGGTGATGATCAAGCCATCGGAATTCACGCCGACGGTCAGCGCCCTGCTGGCGCGCATGATCGGTGAAATTTTCACGGCCGATGAAGTGCTGGTGGTGCAGGGCGATGCCGCGCTGGCGGCGGCTTTCAC
>JBAZBG010000347.1:0-3540 GCA_041671585.1 Arenimonas sp.
ATTTCGGTGTTCGTGTGCCAGGTGCCGTTGGCGTACTCGAAGAAGTCGTCACCGGGCGCCACGCTCCGATTCATCCCGGCGGTGTCGAAACCAAAGCTGCCGAACACGGGCTTGGCCGGCGCGGCAGACGGGGGCGGGGGCACCGCCGCCGTGGGTGCCGGCGCCGGCTTGCTGCAGGCACCGAGCACGATTGCCAGCAAAGCGGCAGCCATTGCCGGCAGCTGACTGCGGTTGAGTCGACGGTGCTTGGTCATGGCGTGCTTCCGGCAGGTAGAGCGCCAAAGGATAGGCGTTCTTTCGCTTGCCTGCAGGGCGGGCGGCGGCGCGTTTACCTTGAACCGGCCCGGCGCCACGCGGCTGGCGGCGCACCGAACTCGCGCTTGAAGGCTCGGCTGAAGGCAGCTTCCGAGTCATAGCCGCTGCGCTCGGCCACCCGCGTGATGGCATCCCCGCTCGAGCGTAGCGTTTGCGCGGCAAGCGCCAGGCGCCAGCGCATCAGGTACTGGATTGGCGGCTCGCCGACCAGCGTCGCGAAGCGTTCCGCCAGCGCCGAGCGCGACAGCGCCACCTCGCGGGCCAACTCATCCACGGTCCAGGCGCGACCGGGGTCGCCGTGCAGGAGGGCCAGTGCGCGCCCGACATGCGCGTCGCGCACGCCGGCAAGCCAGCCCATGCCCCCGGGCGGCAGGTCGCCGACGTAGCGACGCATCGCCTCAACGAACATGAGCTCGGAAAGCTTGGCAAGCACCGATCCGGCGCCCGGTCTCAATGTCGCGGATTCGCTCACGCCGGCGCGCAGCAGGTCACGCAGCAGGGCGGCGGCCGGTCCGTCGCCGACCGGAATGCGCAACACGCGCGGCAAGGCCTCCAGCAACGGCCGGCAGACGCTGCGGCTGCAGGCAAGGTATCCGCAAATGAAGCGCGCCGCCGCGCCGCCGCCGCCATGACGCAAGTTCAGCACATCGTCGTCCGGTGCGGATCCGTCTCCGAACAGGTTGGCTGTCTCCACGGGCACCAGCTGCAGGTCGCTGCCCATCACGTGCCTTTCGTCCTGCGGAAACAGGATCAGATCGCCGGCCGTGGCGGAAAGCACTTCCATGCCGTCAGCGAGCCGGATCTTGCAGTCGCCTTCGCTCAGGAAGTGAAAACAGATGATGTGGTCGCCCTTGCTCAGCCGCGTCTTGGCGGGCCCAAGGCCGAATTTCGGCAGCACGCACCAAGGCGCGGTGAATTCGGCATTGAGGAAGACAGCGCCTTCAAGGCGAACCGAATTAAGTACGTCCGATAAAGCATCCATGGCGTTTGGGCCAATAACCGCGGAGTTTCGGCCAAGTTGCGTGACCCGGTGGAAAAGATACTAGCACCCCCCGAGGCACCATGCCTCGCAACCGAAGGAGACATCCATGTCCGTAATGCTTTCCCCGCTGTCACCGTCCATCGATTCCGCGCGCTATGCAAAATGCATCGAGGTGTCCCGCCGTATCCGCTGGGACATCGACCAGGACGTCATCCGTGGCCGCGAATTCGACTTCAGCAAGAAGTTCCTGCCCGATGGCCTGTCGTACACCCATCGCTTGTCCTTCCTCGGCCCCGGCGAAAAGCGCCTGCTCTCGCAAGTGCAGGGCCGCTCGTATGCCAACATCTTCGGACTGGTCGAGCGTTTCATCGGCGCCAAGATACTGGAGATCAGCGCCGACTATTGGCTCGGCGACCAGACGGCGCTCGAGGCGTTGGTTCGTTTCACCGACGAGGAGCTCAAGCACCAAGAGTTGTTTCGCCGGATCGAGACTTTGATCGGTGCCGGGATGCCGGCCGGGTATGCGTTCCTGCCGCAGCCCAACGAGGTTGCATCGGTAGTGCTGGGCAAATCCACCTGGTCGGTGCTGGCGCTGACCTGCCTCATCGAATTGTTTACGCAGGCGCACTACCAAGCCAGCATCGAGCCGGACGGCGAGCTTTCACCGCTTTTCAAGGACGTGTTCCTGTTCCATTGGAAAGAGGAATCGCAGCACGCGATCCTGGACGAACTGGAATGGGTGCGCGAAAACGCCAAGCTCTCGCCACAGGCGCGCGCCGCCGCTGTGGAAGATCTGATCGCGCTGGTCGGCGCCGTCGATGGCATCCTCCAGGCCCAGTCCGCGGCCGACGCGCACTACTTTGGGGAAATCTGCGGCCGGCGCTTGTCGGCGATCGAGGCCGACACGGTGCAGGCCACTTTGCTCGCTGCCTATCGCTGGCAGTACATCGGATCCGGCGTGCAGCTCCCACGCTTTGGTGAGTTGCTGCACTCGATGATCACGCCCGCGCAAGGCGAGCGGATTGGCGCGGCGCTCGCGCCGATCCTGGCCTAGTGCTGTTGGCAGGCCACGGCGAGCTAACTTTTCTGTCACGGTACGCCCGCGTTCAGCAACCTTGCTCGGGAGCGAACGCGGGATGCCGCCGGGGCGGGGACGCCTGGCTTCGCGAGGTATAAGTGGCGGGACCGTTCCACTGGAATTGCCCACCACCATGCGAACCCTGAGTGCGATTGCGCTGATCCTTATCGCCGCTGCCTGCAGCAGAACCAGCAATGCGCCTGCAGCGACGACGGCACCGGCGGCCCAGCCCGCTCCGGTGGCAACCGTTGCGCTGCCTGCCGTTGCTGCACTTCCCCCGCCGCCGCCAGAACGCAAGGCGAGTGCCCCAGCGCGGCGCACGGCAGCGCCGGCGTCGAGCGCGCGTCCACGGGTCACGGCGCAGGAGCCGCTGCCGCGCAGCACGCGCTCGGACGATGATCAGGCGGCGCTCGATTTCCAGGCGGAGCAGGAGCAGCGTGATCGCGAGTTGCTCGAGCGCGATGCCGAAGAAGCACTGGATGGACCGCCCGCGGATGAAGGTGACGTCCTCGACGAACCGCCGCTCGAGGACGAATATCCACCGGAAGATGGCTATCCGCCAGAAGACGGCCTTCCGCCGTACGACGACCTTCCACCGGAAGACGACCTTCCACCGTACGACGACTACCCGCCCGAGGACGACCTCCCGCCGGAGGACTGGTGAAACGCGCCATTACGGATTGCCGGCGTCGTCTGAGGCGGATCAGCGGCTAGCGAACCGGGCCCCGGGTCCGGGGCGTCTGGGTGCCCGGCCCTGGTTTTGGTGCGGCGCGTCACACAATTGACGCCAAATTGTTGGATGATCTGCGCGGGGTCGGGATGACCCCCTTTTAGCGCACGGATGCGCTTTTTCTAATTTACCGGGGAAAATCCATGTCCAATCGCTCCTGGCCGTACCGGCTGGCTGTTGTCGCCATGTTTTCGGCAGTTTCATCGCTCTCTGCTGCATCCGGCCATCGCGCCGCCGACGAAGTTCGTCTTCCTGACCACTATGAGTTCGATGCCAGCCTGGCGGCTTCGTTCACGGCCAACGCCCAAGGTCAGTTTCCGATTCGCTTGAAGTTCGACTATCCGGCAGGCGGCGCCGAAACGCTTGCTGCCTGGCAAATCGACGTGCTGTCGCCAAAGGGAACCGTCGTGCAGCGTTGGATTGGCGAGTCGGCGC